>NZ_JBFLGB010000039.1:0-15844 GCF_041859915.1 Limosilactobacillus sp. | reverse complement strand
GCCGCTTCAATCGTTGAGAAGTATGGGGTAGTACCAGAATACGCAATGCCGGATACCCATAACACCCGGAATACGACCGATGTGGCTGCAGTGATGAACTATCTGATGCGTAAGGATGCTTTAACGTTACGGCGGCTCGTTAATGATGGTGCTGACCAGGATGAATTAGCCACGGCTCAGCAAAAGATGATGGCGGACGTCTACAAGGTTGCCGCTTATTCCTTTGGTGAACCACCGGCAAAGTTTGACCTTGAATACCGGGATGACGATAAGAAGTTCCACCAGGTATTAGGCTTGACACCACTGAAGTTCTACCGGGAATACTTTGATACCAATTTGAACAATTATGTAGTAATTACCAACGCTCCGGACCATGAGTATAACAAGGTTTATGCAATGCCAACCCAAGATAATGTAGCCGGTGGAATCCCAATCAAATTTGTCAATGTGCCATTTAAGTACCTGCAAGAAGCTGCCCTGAAACAATTAAAGGCCGGTGAAACTGTCTGGGTCGGTAATGATGTTCTTCAACAGATGGACCGGAAGCGGGGACTGATGGATGCCAAGCTTTTCCGACAAGCTGAATTACTCGATGTTGACTTTACAATGAACAAGAAGGATCGGCTTGAGACCCGCCAAGCAGTGGTTTCCCATGCCATGACTTTGACTGGTTTCGACTTAGTCAATGGCGAACCAAGTCGGTGGAAGATCGAAAACAGTTGGGGCAAGGATAACGGTGCCAACGGTTATTTCGTAATGACCGAAGATTGGTTTAAAGACTATACCTACGAAGCCGTTATTAACCGCAAGTACTTAGACGATGACTTAAAGAAGTTAGCCGACAGTACGCCGGTCACCCTGACGGCTTGGGATTCATTGCAGTAAAGAGTTAGCAAAGAAGGTAAGAAAATAGCAGAAAACCAACTAATTGATCATTATTTTTATGATGAAGCCGCCTACGACTACCATGATGGTGGTCATGTTCCGCTGGAAGAACCGCAAACACCCCAGCGGCCGTTGAACATTCCGGCAATCTTGAAGCCGGATAAGGAAACGGCAACCGATATGTATTACACGATTGTTGCTCAAACCGGGGAAGTACAGCTGTTACCTGGCCAAAAGACAAAAACCTGGGGCTACAATGGTCCCCTTTTGGGTAAAACAGTAATCTTTAAACGGGGCAAAACGATCCATGTCCACCTCGTTAATCACCTGCCCGAAGTGACGACTTTTCACTGGCACGGTTTGGCCATTCCGGGCCCAATCGAAGACGGTGGTTGCCATGCCCCAGTTTATCCGGGCAAGAGCCGGGACGTCACCTTTAAGATCAACCAACCGGCGGCCTTTGTCTGGCTTCACGCTCACCCGTGTCCGTCTACGGCCGAGCAGGTTTGGCATGGCCTAGCTGGTGGCGCAATTGTTCAGGATCAGCACGAGGCTAGTTTGCCACTGCCACGTAATTACGGGGTTGACGACATTCCGATTATTCTTCAAGACCGGCGTTTTCACAAGGGCAACCAATGGGATTACCGGGCTGATTATGATCCGGATGGGGTTGCTGGCCCAACGCCGATGATCAACGGGACGATCAACCCGTACTTCGACGTGACTACCCAGAAGGTCCGGCTGCGTTTCCTCGATGGGGCCAACCGACGGGAATGGCGTTTGCACTTCTCCGATGACCTCGAATTTACCCAAATTGCCGGTGATTTGAGCTTACTGCCGCACCCGGTGAAGATGAATAAGCTATTGATTACCTGTGCTGAACGACAAGAAATCATTGTCGACTTCGGTAAGTATAAACCGGGTGATGAAGTTATCCTTTATTCCGATGATGTTCCACTAGTTCATTTCCGGATTCATGAGTTTAAACCTAATCATACACAACTACCAGACACGCTTTTTGAAACACCTGATCCGGCAGTTGATCCGGACCTGCCTGTTCACCATGTCACTCTCGACGGGATGGATGAGTCGGTAGCGATGAATGGTAAGAAGTTCAAGATGGACCGGATCGACTACAAGATGCCAATGCATAAGGTTCAGCTCTGGGATATCTGCAATACCAACCCAAAGCCGGGGATGATTCACCCTTACCACATGCATGGCACCGCCTTTAAGGTTGTTTCCCGTGATGGCCACGCGCCAAACCCGAATGAGCTGGGTCTCAAGGATACCGTAGCGGTTAACCCTGGTGAGCACGTGGTGATCAAGGTTTGGTTCAATGTAGCCGGCGTCTTCATGTACCACTGCCACATTATTGAACACGAAGATGGTGGGATGATGGCTCAACTGTTGGTTGTGGACCCTGCTAATCCACATAAGAAGTACCATCTGATGAACCACATGACCCTGATGAAGGCCTTCGCTGAAGAACGGCACGTTCCGTTGGACAAGTTGTGGCTTGGTGGAATGGATTCCTATAAGAAGATGGGGATGGAAATGTAGTTCTGCTTCCGAGCCAAAATAAAAATCGGACCATGAAGTATTTTGCTTCATGGCCCGATTTTTGTGTTGATTTGCGCATTTATCTTTGCATTAAGTCATGTTATTTTGTACTAGAAAGTTTAACGAAAAAATAATCCAGCAAATGAGCTAAAGCTTTGTGTGAGGAATACTTTAATAATCGAAAGGAGTAACCATTATGAGCAATATTAGTTTTAAGGATTATCTTAATGAACAGCTTAAAGATCCTGAAATTAAAAATGAATTCAATAAAGAAACGACAAAGCTAGAAAGTGCCATAGCCGTAACTAATGTCCGAAAAGCAGCTGGTTTGTTTCAGCGTCAATTAGCCACCGTTGCTAATCTCCCTCAATCAGCAATTGCGATTAAAAATGGTGATAATACAAGCATGGATACATTAATAAAAATTGCTAATGCACTAGATAAAAAGTTGATGGTATTATTCTCATAGTTTTTAAGGCAGCTAATGGGTTAAATTAGCTGTTTTTGTTATATTACTAATTTTCTGCGCTGGCTTTAGCTGGCGCTTTTTTGTAACACTAAAAGAACAAAAAAGGACGCCTTTTAAGCGCCCCAACCGGTTCGGAATAAGTAACGAGCTGATTCCATTTTACTCATTGTTGTGTCTAATAAACACACTAAAAAATTAATCAAAAAGGTGATTGATCTGATTCGCAAGATGATGAAATAGTGTTGCCAATTTTTCTGCGCTGGCTTTAGCTGGCGCTTTTTTGTAAAACTAAGAGAACAAAAAGGACGCCCTTTAAGCGCCCCAACCGGTTCGGAACAAGTAGCGAGCTGATTCCATTTTGCACACCAGTGTCTTGCTCTGATATAAATATTATACCATGATATAATTATTTTGTACACTGAGAGGCCGCTCCTCCCAATTTTGTGCAGTTTGGAGGTGACTCCGATGCATAGTTGGTGTGTTCTTGTTCTGATTGTGTCTAATAAACACATTAAAAAATTAATCAAAAGGGTAATTGATCTGATCTAGAAATGGATGAAGAAATAATATTACCAATTTTTCCGCGCTGGCTTCGGCTGGCGCTTTTTTTAGCATTGAAGACAACAAAAAAGGACGCCTTTTAAGCGCCCCAACCGGTTCGAGATAAGTAGCGAGCTGATCTCGTTTTGCACACCGATATCATATTTATCGTGCCTATATTATAACATGTGCTTTGATGATATACTAGTAATTGCACACCGAGAGGCCGCTCCTCTTGAATATGTGCAAGTTGGGAGGCGTCCCAATTGGTACGTTGGTGTATCATATTTATCGTTGTGCCTAAAAAACACATAAAAAAACCAATCAAAAAGGTAATTGATCTGATTCAGAAATGGATGAAGAAATAATATTACCAATTTTTCCGCGCTGGCTTTGGCTGGCGCTTTTTGATTATATTGAAAGGTACCTTTAAGTGAGCCAACCAGTTTGGAATAAGTCATTTTACACACCATTATTTTACTTATAAAAATTGTATTTCAACACTGCTTTTTCATGATTTTAGGTGAATAAAGAGAAATACCATTTTATTAATTATTAATCTGGTCAAAATGAATTTGCTGTAGGGCTTCCATTAATTTATGACTAATAATGTGTACAATTTGCAAGTGTTTAGCAAGCGTAATCTCTTTAGTATGCCTGTAGTAATACAGGACAGCATCAGAACAGTATGACAAAATACACTCTTTTGAATAATTGAAAATCTGTTGTTGATCATCTGTAGCTGTTTGAACAGTGGGAGCATACTTATTGAATATCTGGAATATAGCTTGACGATATTTTTTCATAAAGTGTTCATCATTAATAAAAATTCTAAAGTAACGCATCATAATAACTGCATCTATATTGATGCGGTTGAATGCTTTGAAAGATGTTTGAGTAAAGAATGCGTAATACTCTTTTGAATAATAGTCTAAAGGAAACAAAATAATACTTTGGAATTCTCTGATGAGATCAGGGAGGCTGTCAAAATACTTATAAAAAGTTGTACGGCTGTAGCCTGACTTGGTAATTAAATGAGTAACTGTAATTTGATTAATAGAAGATTTTTGAACAAGTTGAGTGAAAGCCTCAAAAAGCGAGGCTAGGGTTAAAGCTACCTTGCTTGAAAGTAGGCATTGAAGATGTTCTTGATAATAAATAATAATAATGTTTTTTAATTGCTCAATATTATTCTGCTCGTTTAATTTATCCATATTAAAGCCTCGTTACCAAAAAGTGAACATTTCTTTAGTGATTGTAAATTGAATTAGTATTGAATTCTTTTTTACAATTTAAATGTATTAGGGTTTAATGCAAATATCAATTAGACATATTTTGGATAATACTGGAAGTGATATCAATGGATCGGCTTAGAGAAAAAGTAGCAATTATAACTGGTGGCACAGCAGGAATTGGATATGGAATTGCTGAATGTTTTATTAAAGAAGGTGCAACGGTCATTATTACTGGCCGTAATCAAGGCAGGGGTCAAACAGCCGCCAAAAAATTAGGCCCTCAGGCAATTTTCATGCCACAAGATGTTTCCAAGGAAAGCGATTGGCAACGTGTCATTAAGGATACTATTGATCAATTTGACCATCTTAATATTTTAGTCAACAATGCTGGCATTGCTCCCAAATATGAAAGTATTGATAAGTTGGCACTTGCTGATTGGCAACGCGTTATTAATGTAGATCTTACCGGAACTTTCTTAGGTATTAAATACGGTATGGCTGAAATGATACGTCGAAAATGTGCTGGATCTATTATCAATATTGCCTCAATTGCTTCCTTTATCGGAGGTGCTAAAAGTTCGTCCTATGGTGCGGCTAAAGGAGGAGTTCGACTGTTAACTAAATGTGCAGCTATCGATGGGGCAAATCATAAAACTGCTATCAGGGTAAATTCAGTACACCCTGGCCCTATTAGAACCGCAATTTTAACTGATGAACAAACAGCCACTTTTGGTAAGCAAACGCCACTGGGCCATATTGGTAAGCCAACCGACATTGGCAATATTTGTGTATATCTTGGATCTGATGAGTCTGAGTTTACTACTGGCGCTTCTTTCATCGTTGATGGTGGTTGGACGGCCCTTTAAGTAATTAATTTACAAGGAGGTGATTGAAGAAAATTAAGTTATTTTCAAATAAATAATAATTATAGATCAACCATCATCACATGTTATATGTTGGAATATCATAATATATTTTTCCTTGACTTATAAAGAAGCTCTGATAAAATTCAGGACTTCTTTTTTGTTTGTGTATTTAATTTTAGTTCAGATAAGTAATCAGCTGATTCAATCTACACATCAGAATAAACGAGCGTCTGTCACATATGACGGACGCTTTTTATTTTAGTCATTGGTATTTGCCTGTTTCAATGCTTGATAACCACCGTCAGTAAATTGGTTGAGAAGCTTGACCTCGTGGTACCATTCTTGATCCTTAGTAAAGTGGTGGATCTGGTTAATGGCAAAGGAACCGTGGAGCATGTATAGGAAAATTGTTTCGGCGTCTTTAGCACTGAGACTGGTCTTCTTCTGGATGGAGGGGATGACCTTATCACGCTCGTGAGCCAGGATCCGGCCGATGATATATTCACTCAGGTCCGGGTCCATTAAGAGTTGCTGGTACTTGGCCGAGTTACCAATCCGTTGACAGACGGGGATCAAAGATTCATTTTGCTTGAGGTAATCGACTGGCACTTTAGCGAGAGAGTCAGCATTCGATTGACCAGTGGGGACGTATGTAATGGCATCATCTAGGACGGCGTTTAAGACCGCGGTCAGGGAATCAAAGTGGAGGTAGAACGTGGACCGACTCAATTCGGCTTGTCGGCAAAGCTTTGCTACCGTGATTTGAGAATAGGGTAGCTTTTTAATTAATTCAATGAAGCTGTCTTTGATTAAATTGATCGTGTAGATAGTTCGCCGGTCCGTTTTTCGTTTAATTGACAAAAGATCACGACACTTTCTTAAGATTGTAAAGAAGTGGACAACTAGTCAAATTGTGCACTTCTCCCTTTTTCTAAGGTTGATTATCCTTATTGTATAAAGTTCGGGACATGGTGTCCATGAATATACAATACGTTAAGGAGATGTCAAGATTGAACGCTTTAAAGCAAGCTCGTCAAGAACTACGGACTGCCGATGTCATCCTAATCAGTGCCAGTAATGGTCTTTCGATTAGCGAGGGTTATAATATTTTCGCTAATAACGATGACTTTCGCCACTATTTTGGTGAATTTTATCAAAAATATGGCATCACAAGTATCCTTCAGGGAGCGCAGGCGTACTTACCAGCGGCTGCCCATCAGGCTTTTATTAAGCAGCTTCACCGCTACCTGGTTGATGACTACCAGGGTGCACCTCAATTTCGGCAATTAAAACAATTGGTGCATGGCAAAGACTACTTTGTGGTGACCTCCAATGCCGATCGTCACTTTCAATTAAATGGCTTTGATCCGCAGAAAATTTGGGAAGTCGAGGGTGACTTCTTTGATCTGAAAATTCAAAGTCCAGCCTGGCAAAAACAACAGCTTGCTTGCCAGCAATTTCTACAAAAATATAGTGACCGACGACTGGTGCAACTGGAATTGGGAATCGGTGCCGCTAACCAGCTAATTAAACAACCATTGATGCAGATGGTGGAAAAACACCCCCACTGGCATTACATCACGTTGAACCTGCCCAAAGAAATTAACATTTTGGACAGTATCAATGATCGATCACTGGCCTTAGCGGGTGATTTGAAGCAGACCTTAGCAAAATTAACAGAGGAAGATTAAAATGGCTCAATCGCTTTATGAACAACTCGTGATACAGACACAAATGAACTATTCTCGTTACTATGGTGTCTATGCACAAGGTGGCACCCCGATTAAGTTAACTAAAAAGCCACCATTGCCCTATGACCAACAGATTAAGATCTTTGCTCAGAAAGTTCAGGAAGCTGACCATATTATTGTCGGTGGCGCTTCTGGTTTATCGGCGGCCGGTGGTGGCGATTTTTATTATTCCGCTACCTCATCATTTAAGAAAGCCTTCAAACGTTATTACGATAAGTACAAGATTAATGGGGCCTTTGCCGGTATGATGAATCACCGTTGGGCCAGTCGTGGTGAATACTGGGGATACCTGGCGACCTTCTTGCACACGACCTTGCACGCCCGGGTGCGTCAACCTTATCGAGACTTACAGGCGATCCTTAAAGGTAAGGATTACTTTATTCTGACAACTAACCAGGATACTCAGGCGATTAAGGCCTTTCCGGAAACAAAGGTTGCCCAAATCCAGGGAGATCATCGTTTCTTCCAGTGCAGTATGCAGTGTACGGATGATGTTTGGGATGCTACCAAAAAGATTGATGAAATCTATGACTATCTCGAAGAACACGATACCACGGCAATCCCGGATGACATGATTCCACGGTGTCCGCATTGTGGTGCCGAAGCCTTCCCGTGGGTTCGGGGTTACGGAAACTTCTTGGAAGGTCAACGTTACCAAGAACAATATCAGAAAATTTCTGATGATATCGAACACCACCTCCATGATCAACATGTTCTCTTTCTCGAACTCGGCGTTGGTCGGTTAACGCCAATGTTTATTCAAGAACCATTCTGGGCCCTGACGAATAACCTTCCTGGTGCTTACGATGTGATGGTTAACCGTGATTACCAATTCTTACCCCAACAGATTGAAGATAAAGGAACAGCAATCAAGGGTGATTTGGCAAAGGTACTGACTGATGTGCGGACTACTTTGGGCCGTTAAATTAATTCCGTAGGTTGCTATCTGTTATAATGTAACGGTGTAATTAATTTACGAAAAAGGAGTAGCGATAGTGAAGAAGACAATTACGTTGGCGGATGTTGCGGCTGCAGCAGGAGTATCTAAGACAACGGCCTCGCGAGTAATTGAGTGACCGCACCATTAAGAAAGTCTATGATGCCATGAACAGACTTAATTATCGGCCGATCGTCTCTATCGATATAGTTCATTTCCGGTGGTGGCGGCGGATAATTACCAGGGGTGACTCTTAGCTGTCCAGCAGTTGTTCAGAGATGGCTGAACTACCCAACTAGTCTGATTTTGCCCAGCGAATTACGGCGTCAGGCCTATGAAGTGTCATTCGATGTTTCGGATGAAGAGAAAAAATAGGTTTTTATAAGAATGTCCCCTAAGCAGTAAATAAATTTTCTATTTGTTGCTTAGGGGACGTTGTAGTTATTTCACTTAGTCGTTACTAAAGGTGAAATAGATAGCTTAATTTGTAATCCAAGACCAGCAGCGTATTTGTTAAGTGTTGTTAATGTTGGAATTGATTCTAGTGCTTCGATTTTCGCTAATTGTGGTTGTGTCATACCAATTTTTCTAGCAAATGCTGTTTGAGAAATTCCTTGTTTGATTCTTTGAACCTCTAAAAATGATAAAGTATCAATAATGGATAATTCCTCTTTTGTTGCTACTGTTTGATTATTGTCAATATCTTTCCATTTTTTCATTTTTCTTCATTCCTCTCATACCAGTCATCGAGCATTGATAATGCTTTAGCTACTTGTTTTGGATCAGTTTTATCTTTTTTCTTAGTGTAATGGTTTAATAAAATAAATGTGTTTTCCTTCCATATCCCATAGAATACTCTTTCTGGCATTGGGCGAAGTTCCCAGAGTTGGTACCTGTATCCCTTTAACTTTTTTGATTGTGGTGTATGTAGCATTGGGCCAAGTGCCCTTAACATATTGATTTGGTGACGCATTTTAATATAGATTGCTTTATTCTGCTTTTGCTTGCTTTGAGAAATTTTTTTGAAATAATTAAAAGTTTCACTATTACCATTCTTATCCTCGTAAAATATTATTTCATACTCATTCATAAGTTTAATTTCCCTTATAACTCATTTGCTATAATTATAGCATAATTCATATAAAAGACTAAAATCGTTTTTTTGTTTAGATTTGCAATCTAAGTACATAATAAATTAAAAGGGGGGGTGAGTACGTGAAAAAAGCAACGAAACGTTTCCTACAAACCAGCTTGGCGGCAATTGGTGGGACCGCCATCGCCAGCTTCGTGATGAGTGAATATCTCTTCAAAATTGCTTTTCACCGGGTCAACTATGTGCCAGAGACTTCTAAGGAGAAGCAAAAATACGCGAATGAGTATTGGCACTACGTCGATTGGTTCCACCGTGTGAATAAGGAGCATTGGACCTTCTCCACTGACGACGGAGATGACCAGATGTCGGCCTACTTCATTCCGGCCGCGGATGGCAACCGTGACCGGGCGGTGATCATCTCCCATGGCTATAAGGGTAACGGTGAGACGATGGCTAACTATGCCCAGATGTTTTACCAATTAGGCTTTAACGTTCTGTTGCCAGATGATCGGGCCCATGGGCAGAGCGCCGGCAAGTATATCAACTTCGGCTGGCTTGACCGTCTCGATTACCAGGAGTGGCTGCGGCGGCTGATTAAGCGGCTTGGTGACCAGGTGAAGATTGTTCTTTTCGGCGTTTCGATGGGCGGGGCAACCGTTGAAATGATGAGCGGGGAGCAATTGCCACCCCAGGTGAAGTGCATCATCGCCGATTGTGGCTATTCCAGCATTCGCGAAGAACTGGCCTACCTGCTTAAGCAACAGTATCACTTGCCCGAATACCCGATCTATCCGTTGGTTTCGACGATTAATCGGCACCGGCTCGGCTTCTACCTCGGCGACGTCTCATCAAAGGAGCAATTGGCCAAGAACAAGCTGCCGATCTTCTTCATCCATGGTGCAAAAGATACCTACGTGCCAAGTTACATGGCCTGGGAGAATTACCAGGCGACCCACGCCCCTAAAGACATCTGGATCGTTGACCAGGCGACTCACGCGGAGAGTTTCTGGATCAATCCCGCGGCCTACCGTGAACACGTTGTGCGGTTTTTGAAGAAGTATTTTGATTAATTTTAATTAAAAAGCGTCAAGCAAGATAAAATTCTTACTTGACGCTTTTATGGCTAATAAGGGCAATTAAATCAATTAAAAGCGGACAATAGTAAAACATGTATGAAGATTATTTCATGACTAATAAATTATTACAATTATATTTCAACTGGCTGAAATGACTGTAAAGTAGTGGTTTGCAAGCGTTTATGGTGTTTTTCATTTTTAAAATTAATGTTTTTTTATAAACTAATTTATGTATTAAACGTTGTTATTTTATTTAACCCTCCTATGATTAAAGTTGTAAAGCATAAATTTGTGAATTCATGTTTATTATTTGTAATTTAATTTTTATTAATTAATTGCGAAGTTATGACATGGATTAAATCTGGGAAGGTAAAATTTATGGTTTCGAAAAATAATACATACCTTAGGGAAGTTATGCACTCTCACCGGGTTCCGCACTATGGCCTACGGAAGCTGGGTATTGGCGTAACTTCCGTTTTGTTAGGGACAACATTGTACTTTGGCGCCAATGCACCGGTTGCCAATGCCGATCAGGTCAGCGCTAATGCCAGTGCTAATAGTGACCAAACGAATCAGGTTACGTCGGCTAATAGTACAGAAACGGGGAACACCGCGGCACTACGGACAACTGCAACCAATTCCGCTGCATCGCAATCAAGTGCTACGCAAAGCAATGCAGTTGTAGCTAGTGCGGCGAACTCTGCCACGACAAACACGTTTAAACCAAGTGCGATTGCTAACAACATGATTAATGCTAACCAACTTGGTGCTTCGTTAGCACAAGGTTCAGCAAGCGCCAGCAATTCAGCATCTGCTGGTACTACATCTACTAAAGTTGGAATGGATCATACAGCATTAAGCAATGCGGTTACCAGTGCTAATAGTGCTGGATTGACTACTAAAGCATTGCCTGACCAAAATTATACAGTTCCTGCTTCTGAGGCTGCTAGTGCTAGACAGCAACTTGAAACTAATGAACAGCAGCAAGCTACTGCTATTCAAAGTATAACGAATAATTATAAACATGATACTAATAATGTTAATGCTATGAATTCAGCTGCGCAGGACCATAGTGGCTTGGATGCAGTAGTTGCTAAAGATCAGGAAGCAGCTCAATCTGTTACAGGATTAACAGTAAGTCAAGCACCTGATGTAATAACTAAAATTGATCCATCAAATGATCAATCTGTTAATAGATGGATTACTAATACTAAATCTGATTATAATAAGCAGCATAATGATTTGTTGAATTTTGATAAATACGTTGAGCAGCAAAAGCAGAATAATGCAACGTATAAATCTGACTTAACTGTTTATCAAAGAAAGTTAGATGACTTTAATAATGTTACTAATAATTGGCCAACAGTTATTAGTAATAATCAAGCAGCATTAAAGGGAACACTAGGAAAGCCAGGATCAATTGATTACTATTCACATCTTGCTTTAGTAAGTAAAGATTCTAAGATACCAGTTTTAACTGAACTTTCGTGGGGTACTGATGGCAAGTTAACTGGTGCTAAAAAGATTAGTAAAGATGAAGTCTTTAAGAAGACTGGTTGGAATTTCACATCTACGGATCCAAATGTTCCTTCATTTGATTTGAATAATCTTTACGATATAACAGATAATGTTCTTAATAATAAGAGTATTACTATTGCCAATTTTGCAAAAGATTCAAATAGCCGATCATATGATCTTAAATTATCATTTACTAATACAGAAAAAAAGGGTGTTACTAATACTAACAATATATATGTCACCCTTAGTCGTTTGAATAATGGATCAATTAATTTACAATATACCCAAGGTAAATTAAACGGTTTAAAATTTAAGATAGAGTTTATACCAAGTGGCACAACACAGCCTGTAAAAGTAATGTTAAACACACTTTTTAGTGACTTGGATAATGGTGAGACACTAAAAACTGATTTAGGGAACGTAATGATTTGGTTGCCTAATGGTTCAGAATTAGTAAATAAAAAGGGACTAATTGTAAGCTCAGAGAATGCATATGGCTTTAACTCAACCCCGATAGGAACAGGACTTTTAGTAGGTAAGGGAACAAGCTTTAATTACGAATTCTCTGTTTATAGTCCTCAAGAGCCAATATTTGATGGTATTGGTGGTTCTCAAGTTAATATTTTTGGATCTCACAGTAATATTTTACAAATGCCAACTAGGCCAATAAGGCAAACCACAAATGTTGCTTATCATTATGATCGTGCAGAGACTGTAGTTAAAATACCCCTTATTACTTATCATTATAATAACTTAACTACAACTCGAGAGAGTCAAATTGCTGAAGTACGTTATTATGATGAAACTGAAAATAATAAACAAATTTATACTTCAGGATCTATGAATGGAAATATTGGTGATCCGATTAAATATAATACCCAAAATGATATTAACAAGTTTGAAAATCAAGGGTATGTATTGGTTAGTTCTGATTTTAAAAATGGCCAAGTCTTTACAGATACTAATGGTGAACCACAAATTTATCATGTTATCTTGAAACATGGTACGATGCCAGTTGGCCCGAAGACACCAAATAATCCTAACCAGAACCCTGGTAAACCTGGTCAACCATTGAATCCAAATGATCCAACTGGACCTAAGTATCCAACTGGTTCTGATCAAGTTACTCAGAGCTACACACGGACAATTAAATATGTTGGTGCTGGTGCCAAGACACCTCAAGCTGTTATCCAGAAGGTTAACTTTACTGGTACAGGGACCCTGGACAAGGTAACTGGTCAATGGATTCTAAGTAATGGAACGGAAACAACTGACATTAGTAAGGGTATGACTTGGTCAGCCAACCAGACTTTGAGTGGTGTACCAACGAAGACCTTTAGTGATTATCACGTCGTTAATGTTAGTGCCGACAGTACTGACGGTATCAATGTGGCTCCAAAGACGATTAGTCATCAAAATGGTCAAGAAACGGTAACGGTAACCTATGCACCAAATGGTCATATTGTTCCGGTATTGCCAGATCCAACTAACCCGCAAAAGCCTGGAAACAAGATTCCAAATGTAGCTAACCCACAGTACCCAACTAATCCTGATAATCCAAAGAATGTAACACCAAATGAACCGGTACCGAACATTCCTGGTTATACACCAAGCACGCCAACGGTAACGCCAACTAACCCTGGTAAGGACACGCAAGTTATCTACACACCAATTAAGGTAGATGAACAAGCTGGTTTGAAGATCATTGACCAAGACAACAATAACGCTATTCTTGATACCTACAATGATCATGATCAAGGTGGTCAGACGATTACCTTTGCCAAGAACACTGGTAACCACCGTTATAATGGTCAAACCACCTTACAGGATTGGCTGAATAAAGGCTATGACTTCGTGAAGGCCACTAATGATGCCAATGGTGCTTCGCTTGGGACCATCACGGTTGAAAATGGTAAAATCAGCAAGTACAACCTGAACTTCGGTAAGTACGACAATGATCCAACTAAGAGCCAGAACTTCACGATTGTTTTGAAGCATGGTCTGATTCCGGTTAACACGAATCACCATACGGTTCCGGGTCACACAATTGATCCACACGAATACCAGAAGCAGACGACTTCCACAGTTCACTATGTTGTTGCCGGCAATGAACCTGGTCAGCCAACTGCTCCAAAGGATAATGTTCAAACCGCTACCTGGACGCGGACAATTACAGTTGACAAGGTTACCGGTAACATCGTGCCAAACGGCAAATATGACCAACCATGGGCTTCTACTACCAAGACCTACAAAGCTGTTCCAACACCGAGTGTCAAAGGTTATACACCAAATAAGGCAACGGTTCCAGCTAAGACAGTTACTCAGACTCCATTGACAGAAACGGTTGTTTACTCACCGGATGGCACGGAAGTTCGGAATGCCCAGACGATTAATACTTCCGCTACTGTTCACTATGTCATTGATGGTAATGATGCCGACAAACCAGCCGCTCCTGCAGATAATGTTCAGGACAACTTCCAGTTTGTTTACACTGGTGATGTTTACAATAAGACAACCCATAACCTGATTAGCAATGGGACTTGGAATGCGGTTAGTCATGCTTACCAAGCTGTGCCAGTTCCGGTAGTGACAGGTTACCACGCTGCTATTACAGTGGTTCCAACTAGTGAATTAACGGTTAACCGTGATCAATCTAAGGTCACTGTGGTTGTTCACTACACTAAGAACGGTGAAAACATTAAGAATGCCAAGGTTGTACCATCAACGCAGACGGTTCACTTCGTTGACGAGCAAGGCCATGAATTAGCAAAATCAGATCTTCAACAAAGTGGCTTCAATTACAGTGGTGATACTTACGATGCCGTTACTAACAAGTTAATTAGCAAGGGTACTTGGGACCACACTAGTCACACTTATAACACAGTTAATGTTCCAGTCATTCCTGGTTATGTTGTCATCAATGGCTACTCCAAGAATGCTAAGAACCAGATCGTTGCTGGTGGTTTGACGGCTACAACCGATAATCCAAACGTTATGGCAACTGTGGTTTATGGAAAGATCGCTAATATTGTACCGGTTGATCAACATCATAACCCAATTCCGAACCCAGCTAAGCCTGGAACCAACATTCCAAATAAGCCGTATGTAAATGATCCGAAGGACCCAACTAAAGTAACACCAAACGAAGGCGTACCAACAATTTCTGGCTACACACCATCGACGCCAAGTGTTACCCCAGCTGATCCAACTGAGAATACTCAGGTTGTTTACACGAAGAATAATCAACCAAGTCAGCCAACGAATGCCAGTCAACCGACGAACGCAAGTCAACCGACGAACGCAAGTCAGCCGACGAACCAGAGTCAGCCGACAAACGCCAGTCAACCGACTAATGCAAATCAGCCAACTAATCAAAGTCAACCGACGAACGTAAGTCAGCCAACTAATGCAAGTCAGCCGACAAACGCCAGTCAGCCGACGAACCAGAGTCAACCGACTAATGCAAGTCAGCCAACTAATCAAAGCCAGCCAACGAACGCAAGTCAGCCGACAAACGCCAGTCAACCGACAAACCAGAGTCAGCCAACGAACCAAAATCAACCGACGAATGCAAGTCAGCCAACGAACGCCAGTCAACCGACAAACGCCAGTCAACCAACGAATGCAAGTCAGCCGACGAATGCAAGTCAGCCAACAAACGCCAGTCAGCCAACGAACCAAAGTCAACCGAGTGGCCAACAACCAAGTGGTAACCAGCCAAGTGGTCAACAACCGTCTGGTCAGACACCAACGACTGATACCGAAAAAGTTATCGTTCACTATGTTGATCCAAATGGCAACCCAATTACGACTGATACAGTTACTGGTCAGGGCGGTCAGCCGATCAATTATGATCCATCCAAGACGCTGACTGATCTGGTCAACAAAGGTTATGACGTCACTGGTGTGAC
>NZ_JBFLGB010000038.1:0-16663 GCF_041859915.1 Limosilactobacillus sp. | reverse complement strand
CCTGAACTCCTTATACCACGGCAAAGACACCTATGCCTTTGATAACTTCTTCCACCAGGTCGGGCAAGGAAAAACTTCTGATGCCGAAAACATGCTGGAAACCAGTACCTATGGTCTACCACAAGGATCGTTATTTGCTACATTGGGCAGCGATAACACCTTCCAAGGTGCACCAGCCATCCTAAATCAACGGGCAGGTTACACCAGTGCGGTCTTCCATGGTAACGTTGCTAGCTTCTGGAACCGGAATAACGTTTATAAGAACCTCGGCTACCAGTATTTCTTCGATGCCAGCTACTATGACACCTCTGGTGATAAATCCACTGGCTATGGATTAAAAGATAAACTGCTGTTCAAAGACTCGATCAAGTACTTGCAGACTCTTCAGCAACCGTTTTATGTTAAATATTTAACGGTTACCAACCACTTCCCATATGATCTTGATGATGAGGATAAAGACCCCAATTTCCAAACAACTAATACCGGGGATTCAAACGTTGATAACTATTTTGTAACGGCTCACTACCTTGATCAGTCATTACAGGAATTTTTCAACTATCTTAAAAAGTCGGGCGTTTACAATAACTCCATCATCATGATTTACGGTGACCACTATGGCATTTCAAACAGTGAGAATACCTCGTTAGCTAGTGTGCTTGGTAAAAGCAGTGATGATTGGAATGATTTCGACAATGCTCAGCTCCAGCGGGTACCATTGATGTTTGTCATTCCTGATGCTGGCAATCACGGCCATATTATTCATACCTATGGTGGTGAAATTGACGTCTTGCCAACTCTTCTTCACCTATTGGGAATCTCGTCTAAACGCTATATTCAATTTGGTACCGACCTATTCTCCAGCCAACATAGTCAAGTGGTCCCATTTCGCAATCAAGACTTTATGACTCCGCATTACACGGTAGTCAATAACGTCGTGTATGATAACCATACCGGTAAACCGGCTAAATTGACTAAGCAACAACGTGAAAAGATCAAGCGTGATCACCGATTAGTCAATACTGAACTAAGCCTTTCTGATTCACTCAACGAAAAGAACCTGCTTCGCTTCTATCATCCGAAAGGCTTTAAAGCAGTTAAACCGGCTGATTACAACTACTCTAATGGCCTGAAGCGGGCCGAAAAGATTGAGAAGCAGAGGGGAAATAAATCCACCAGTATCTACTCCGAGAATAATAATCAATCTACCGAAAACGATTATAGTACCGATGCGCCAGAGCAGAATCATTCCTCAACCGATTCAAATCGGATTAAGATCACTAATCCCGATGCCAATAATAAATAATGAACTACAAGGGTCTGGTAAGGAAGAATATTCCTTACCAGACCCCCTTGATCTATTTCCCGGGAAATAATCGCCTAGGCAAAAATAAGGGCATGTCGTGCAAATTGCATGGCTATGCCCTTATTTTTTAACAATTAAATCTTAGTTGTTATTCGCTACAAGTATTGAACAAGTTGTTTTTAAGCTTAACCGTGAATAACTACTTTAGTGCCAACTGGCAAGTTTTGCTCCATCCACCGGGCATCCGGTACGGATAGACGAATGCAACCGTGAGAGCCCTGTGTCTTGCCTAATTTAGCTGCTTCGGCCGGGATGTAATTACCCTTGGCATCGACCGGAACACTGTGAAAAAGATATTGGCCATGGTCATGCCAAGAAACATAGTAGTTAGCTCCCACATGAACCTGCGGATTAAAGAAGTGATCACCACGGTCCTGTTGAACATAGAAGGTCCCGGTTGGTGTAGCACTCTTCATCTTACCGGTTTGCTTATCTTTTTCGTAAACCCCACCACAGCTGTACATGGTATAAATAAGTTTATTGCCATCATAAAGGTAAGTGCGGTTCCCTTTTAAGTCAACTTTGATCCAAAGATTTTTGACCGTCTTCAGATTGGGATAAAGAACCGTTTCGGATGATTTACGCCAGTTAATTGGTGTTCGCATATGACTGCTCTGCTGAGTTGCCGCATGAATGCTAACTCCAGAAGCAAATGGGATAACAGCCAATACAATCGTTAATAAACAAATAATGCCATAAATTAAATGCTTCGTTTTTTGGCTCAATTTTCTCTCTTCCTTTGTTTATAAGAAATTTGATGTTTCATAAAACAACATCACTATCTTATATTAGAAGCTATTAAGATTCAACGAAAACCCAGTTACAAAAAATAACGCAATCAGTAAAACCGACTGCGCCATCATGCTTACTTTTGTTTAATATGCATTGAAGAACTGTGCATTGCCATCTGTTTATTCGGATATAATCGTTTGGCCAGAGCGGTAACGGCCGTTGGTGCTTCGCCAAAGGCCGTTGCAATCAAAGGTACCTTGCCAGGATAAGTTGCCCCGTCCCCGATTGCATAGACACCTGGAATATTAGTCTGCATTGTTGAATCTACTTTAATCAGGCGGCGTTCGCTTGCCAGATCCAATGACCACCGTGTTAGGGCAGCGTTATTAGATGTAAAGCCAAAGTTAACCACCAGTTGATCCACTGTTAAAGCATCTTCCTCAGAACTACGCATCTTTTTCAAGCCAATCGTTACCGCACCATTATTCGTCACGCTTAGACTCTTCGGTAAATATGGAGTTACTGTTTTGACGTTTGATCGTTTTAATCGCGAAACTGTATGTTCAAGCCCCCGAAAATTATCTCGTCGGTGCACTAAATAGACCTGCTTAGCAACTGGTTCCAGCATTAGAGCGGTATCAATAGCCGAATCACCACCGCCAAAAACCGCAACCCGTTGACCCGCAAAATCGGCTTTATGCCTGACAAAATAATGCAATTGATGACCTACCAACTGGTCAGCACCATTTAGAGCCAAGCGTCGTGGGGTAAACGCTCCATTTCCTAAAGCAATAATAACCGCCTTAGAATGAGAAATCCGACCAGCAGACTTAATAGTAAAGGAACCATCCGCTTCCCTGATCACATCAGTAACGGTTTCATTCACAAATTGGTCCACTGGTGCAATTTTTAACTGACTGGTTAAATGCTTAACCAGTTCTTGGCCACTCACTCCTGGCAAACCAGCCACATCCCAAATCTGCTTTTCTGGGTACAGCGCGGCTACCTGTCCACCTAACTGTGGCAAGCTTTCAATCAGTTGAGCACGCAGTTCATGCAAGCCACAGTAAAACGCAGCAAACATTCCCGCAGGACCGCCACCAACAATGGTAACGTCATATTGTGATTTATTCATCAAGCATAACCTTCCTCCATTAATACTGTTGTTAATCATTATAGCATTTCAAAAATAATTAAATTATTTTTGAAGCGCTAACATTTTTAACGTTTTACCTATTGTGTTTACTAGAAAACTAATTTATTATTAAAAGTGTAAATAAAACTTTAGTTAATCTTTGGAGGGACTAAATATGGCTAAAAAGAAAATGATTCTTGACTTGGATACCGGGGTTGATGACTCTTTGGCAATCGCCTATGCACTAGCAGCTCCAGAAGTTGATCTAATTGGAATTGTTAGTTCATATGGTAACAACCTACTTGACGTTTGTGCTCAAAACAGTCTGAAGCTACTAGAACTGTTGGGTCACACTGATATCCCGGTTTACAAGGGCCTGCCACACTCTTCCATGAGTGACCACTTCGATGTAATGCAGGTTTCCAAGGATATTCACGGAAACAACGGAATTGGTGAAGTCCAATTGCCCGACCCACAACGGAGCGTGGAAAAGGAATCCGGGGTTGACTTCTACATTGATGCCGCTCATAAGTATGGCAAGGACTTAATCATCATCCCAACTGGTCCAATGACCAACCTGGCCGCTGCCCTCGATAAAGATCCTGAAATTGCCCACTTAATCGGTAACGTTACCTTTATGGGTGGCGCCTTGACGGTCGAAGGAAATGTTACTCCGGTTGCCGAAGCTAATATTAACCAGGACCCTAAGGCTGCCAACGAAGTGCTGACTTCTGACCTACCATTAACCATGGTTGGCCTAGATGTTACCCTACGGACGCTATTAACCAAGAAAGAAACCAAGCAATGGCGTGACTTAGGCACTAAAGCCGGAAAAGCTTATGCTGATATTACTGACTTCTATATTGATGCCTACTACAACCTTGACATTGATAAGCATGGCTGTGCTATCCACGATCCACTGGCAGTTGGTGTCGGAATTGACCCATCCTTTGTCACAACACTTAGCCTCTTCGTTAAATGTGTTTACGAAGATGGTCCTTACTACGCCCGGATTATTGGTGACAATTCTAAATTGAATGATCCAAATCCTAACGTTAAGGTTGCTATTAACGTTGACAAGGATCGTTACCTGAAGACCTTTATGGATCACTTAACTAACCTATTCAAGCAACACTAATTTTTATTAATTAGCGAGAATAATATATAGGCCTCCAAAGCTCAGATAAGCTAAGCTTTGGAGGTCATTTATTTTAAATTGTATTCTCTTATCAATTTACCAAGTATTGCAATAATTTTTTTAACCGTACCAACGCTTGGGTTTGTTTATCCGGAGCAAGCAAACACTCCTTAATCGTAGCATGACAAAGTATCATTACCGCCCACTCGGTATCAGTTTGTGGTGGTTGAATTTGTTGGGGTGGAAGAAGTCCTTCATTGGTTAAAAAGTGATTACGGATAAAGTGATAATAAGGGCTCTCATGAACCCGGTTCACAAACTGAGTCACCATTTGATAATAATCCATGGCAGTAAAATGCTGACTAGTCTGGTTTAACGGCACGTGAATTACTGTCAAAACTTCTCTTAACAAATAGAGATAAGCAGCTTTCAGGTCTGGGAAATACTTATAAAAGGCTCCTCGTGAAATGCCAGCATCCTTAATAATTCGGGCTACTTCTGCCTCAGCTAAACTATGCCGGCTGAATTCGTTCAAAAGTGCGATCTTAATTCGCTGTTTCTTCGCCGTTTTCAAGTTATTAAAGGTTGAACTTGGCATTAAGGCCACCTCACATTACATTCCGAATCACTAAGGAAACGGCTAACACTAGTGCTCCAATACCGACGATGACCTGCATCAATCGTCCTGGCAAATGTCGAACAATAATCGGTCCTAAAATTCCGCCCAAAATATTACCAATAAAGAGCGGAATCACATAATTCCAATGAATTCCAGCCTCAAAGAAAAAGATGATTGCTGCCATCGTGTTGGTAGCGGTCATAGTAACATTTTTCAAGGCATTATTAATAGCAAAAGATTGCTGTCGGTTCACCACCGTTAAAAGAGTCAACATCATTACTCCAGCGCCAGAATTAAAGTAGCCGGCATACAAGCCAACCAGAAAGATGCCAACCCATGCCAAGACGCGGTGGAAACGGGAATGACTAAGGGCTTGAGTATTTTTAGCTAGGTTTGAATGCGCTTGTTGAGCACGGTGGGGAAAGAGCAAGATAATTCCAGCGATACCAATACAGAAGGGAACCAGATCTTGGAAGAACTTTCCAGGAATGGTGAATAATAAGACCGCCCCAATAACTGATCCGATTAAAACCACGGGAACCATTAACCACATCTGTTTACGATTGTTTTTTAATTCCCGAGCGGAAGCGAAGACCGAACTATAACCGGAAGCGACGGTCGAATAGCTACTAGTCACGTTGGCAATTACTGGCGGCAGTCCCATTGCCAGTAATGACGGGTAGGAAATCAATGAGGCCAACCCTGCCGCAGCACTAGTAATCCCGGCACAAATTCCAACAATAATTAATAAGATAAACGAAGTGATTACTGACATATTACTTTCTCCAATCTTTCAACTAACATCGTTTATTATAAGCGTCCTAGCTTCTTTTGCATAATCCTAATTGATTTGAACTTTATGACTAATTCTTGTATGATAAGTAATGAGATTAATACGATGTCTGGGGTGCCGAATGGCTGAGATAATACCCATTGAACCTGAACTGGATAATACCAGCGGAGGGAGATTCGGTAATTAATTAATAAAACAAGCGTGCCCCACAATGGATGTTCACTGTGGAGCATTTTTGTTTACCTTGACCGCCTTAATCTAATTCATTTTAAGGAGTCGTTTTACGATGCAAAAAAGAAGTTTTCACTTACGCGATATTATTTTGTTAGCACTGATCGGGATTATCTTCGGGGTAATCTACTATGCTGCTAGCTTCATCTACAATGGACTAACTGTCCTCCTAACACCTGTCGGCTACGGTCCAATGGCTAATGATATTACCATGGGGATCTGGTGCATGGCCGGTCCGCTTGCCGGCTTCCTTTTCCGTCTCCCCGGAGCTTCCTTCCTTGGCGAGTTCCTTGGTGCAGCTATTGAATCCTTCCTTGGCGACCAATGGGGAGCTGCCAACCTGATTTCCGGAGCTGTTCAGGGTCTTGGAACCGAATTAGGCTTTACATTTACTCTCTATAAGCTTTACAACTGGCTAACAATGGTAATCGTTGCGTTGACGACGACTATTATTACTTTTGCTTGGGATTGGTTCCGAAACGGTTACGGTCATTTTGCCGGGCAAATGTTAATTATTCTCTTTATCGCCCGCTTTATTTCAATTTTTCTCTTCTCCGGAGTGCTTAACAAGTTGATCATCAACCTGCTGGAACGGGCTCACGCTATCAAGAGGTAGTATTATGACGGCTATTCAGATTAACCAGCTTAGCTTTCACTTTGAACACCAGCGACCAATTATTGAACAAATGACCGGGAATTTCCCGCTAGGCCAAAGTTCACTATTAACTGGTCCTTCTGGTTGTGGCAAATCAACCTTACTACGTTTAATTGCGGGCTTATTACCCAAATACGGTGGGACTATCACTAACGGTCAGATTATCGTGCCTAAGGTTGCCAACCAGCCACAACGAATTGGTATGCTTTTTCAAGATCCCGCGATGCAATTTGCTATGGACACACCCCGCCACGAACTAGAATTTACTCTTGAAAATTGTCAAGTGACACCCACCGAGATGCCGAAACGAATTGATACCGCTGCCTCTTTTTGTCACGTCACCAATTTATTAAACCGACGCACCACTACCCTTTCCGGCGGCCAACAGCAGCGGGTTGCCCTGGCCGTCGTCATGGCGATGCATCCCCAAATATTATTACTAGATGAACCATTTGCTAGTATCGATGAAAAGAACCGGCAATTCCTCATTGCTCGTTTAACTGAGTGGCAAAGCCGCACCGGTAACACTTTAATTATCACTGATCACGACTGTCATGGCTATTCACCACTTCATCCCCGCGTCTACCAATTCACCCACAAACAACTGAAGCTGTTTACTCTAGCGGCGGGACACCAACTGATTACTAACGCTGATCAAATGGCACAACCACCCCTACCGGTTACTATCCCCCGTGCTGATGTCCCGGCAGCCCTTTATCTTCACCACCTCACCATCAAACGAGGTCACAACCGGTTGATCCGGGATGCTAACCTCCCAATTGTTAAAAATAAAATCACCCTACTCACCGGTGCTAATGGAACTGGTAAATCAACCCTTTTCAAAGCCTTAACCCAATTAATTCCTTACCGGGGAACGATTAATTACGGTAAGCAAAATATTAAGCAGCTAGCTGCCAATAAATACCACCAGCAGGTTGGCTTAGTTTTCCAACACGCTAACGACCAATTTCTTAATGTGACGGTCAGTGAAGAACTGGCGCTCAGTGCCCAGCATTGTCACCAGTCATTATTAACGGCCAAACACCTGCCAACAGTCCTAAAAGAATTAGGCTTAGCTGGGATGGAGGACCGAGTTGTTTATTCACTAAGTGGTGGCCAGCGGAAAAAGCTTCAATTACTGGTCATGCTGATGATTGGCCACCCGGTTCTCCTATTAGATGAACCCTTTACCGGTCTTGATCATCATTCTCTTGCCATTGTGTTAAAGCTACTCAAGCGTTGTCAAGAAGCACTGCCACAAACCATTGTGATAATCAGTCACCAGTTAACCAAGCTTGATCAAATTGTGGACTATCACCTGCAATTAGTCGATCACCAACTAACCTACGAGGGGGCCAAGGCCAATGCATAATCCAAGCTTAAAACTGTTTTTAGTAATCATTGTGGCCCTTGAAATCACCTTTACTACCCGTCTTTATCCCAACATAATAATCATCGCGTTAGCCTTAGCCTACCTGCTTTATCACCACGTCCAGCTTCGTCATCTCACATGGCTGTTACTAATTACAGCTATTCCGGCTCTTGCCATCTTTACCACCATTGCTTTCTTTAGTCCACAACATAGTGTTTACTTTGGCCTGGTTTTAGTTACCCGGATTTATGTCTACGTCACTGCTGGTTCTGCCGTCAGCCTGACAACTAGTCCCCTCCAGCTGGCTCGTTCACTCGAACAAAATTGCCACTTGCCAAGCAAGTTCGCCTATGGGGTATTGGCGGCTCTCAACCTCTTACCCAAGATTCAGCAAGAGGTTAAAACTATTCGGATCGCTGGTCAACTGCGCGGCGTGACCTTGCATTGGTGGTCACCAACCCTTTACTTTAAGGCAATCTTAGCCGCTAGTCAGTGGGCAGATCAATTAGCCCAGGCGATGGAAAGCCACGGTTTTGTCGAAGGAGCATCCCGAACGGCTGTCCGGACAATCGTCATTACTAAGCAAGACTGGTTTTCCTTCATTGGAAGCTTAGTACTAGTTCAAATAATTGTTATTGCACTTTCCTAACCATTCAGGCATAATAAAGAAAAAGAAGGGAACTGAGTTATGTCAAATAATGTAACGACTAGAATTGTGAATGCCCTTTCCTACCTAAGCATTCTCTTTTTACCGGTCATCTTTCCATTGATCGTCTGGGTAGTTGCCCGTGCTAGTGACGATCCCACAATCACTAAGAATGCTCGCAAAGCTTTCTGGTCACAAATTTTTCCACTTTTCTACATCATCTTTGCCATCCTTGTGATGAGTATTACGGTATTGAACAATGCGACTATCCATGCCGGGGCCATCGGCGGTATCCTACTTACCTTGGCTCTTTTGATTGCATTATTACTTTTTATCTACAATATCGCAATGGGTGTCAAAATGCTGCTTGGTCGTGAATAATTCCAACCGTCCCGTAGAATTTACGGGACGGTTGTTTTATATTTTAAGGTGATTATCTATGGATTTAATATTAGGAACACTACTACTCTTAGCCACCGTGATGGCTGCAAATGTTATTCATCTCATTTATCCTCAGATACCACTTTCAATCTATCAAATTCTCGCCGGCATTTTATTAGCTAGTTTACCAACAACAGCTACCAACTTTACTATGCATCCCGAACTTTTCATGATGGTTATCATTGCACCATTAATGTTTAATGATGGCCAAAACCAATCTTTCCGTTATCTTTCCCAAAATATTCGGTCAATCTTTTCTATTGCTATTCTTTTATCTTTAGTAACAGTTATTTTAGCAGGCATCATTTTGCATATAATTATGCCCTATGTCTTCCCACTAACCCTAGCCTTTGTCCTAGCTGCAATTATTACACCAACCGATGCTGTGGCTGTTAAATCATTAACTACTAATGTCACCATGCCAGAAAATGTTGGTGGCGCTTTAGAATATGAATCATTGTTCAACGATGCTTCGGGAATTGTTTTACTTGACCTAGCATTAACAGCCTATCAATCCGGTCAATTCTCCATTAGTCATGGCTTATGGATTTTTACCTATGTTTTCTTTGGCGGAATCGTCTTTGGAGCCATTCTTGGAATTATCCTCATTCGGCTAAGAACTTACCTAATGCGTGATCACGTGGATATTGGTTCGATTGTCATCCCCATCAACATTATGACACCGGTAGTAATTTATTGGCTGGCAGAAAGACTCCACCTATCTGGAATCCTGGCTGTAGTAGCTGCCGGAATTGTCCATTCTATTCTTTATGACCGGCTCCGTCTTACTTCAACCAAGGTCCAAATTGCCACTACTACTATCTGGACGATTATTAGTGATGCGTTAAACGGACTGGTCTTTGTTCTCCTAGGAGTTCTTTTACCTCAAGTATTACGACGAACCACTTTCGTCAGCTTAGCCCGCTTAGCAGGGATCGCTTTGTTACTTTACTTAATCATGACTACAATGCGCTTTCTTTGGGTACGCTGGCAATTTATTCACATCGGGTCCACACGGCATAATCTTAACCGAGATAGCCTGTTAATGGCGATTGGTGGAATTCACGGAACCATTACCCTTTCATTAGCTTTTTCACTTCCGGTAATGGTCAATCACCATTTTTTTGCCTTCCGTAACCCAATAATTCTAATTGCGGCTGCCGTGATTCTCATTAGTATACTTGTTGGTGCCACCGCCTATCCATTGCTCCTGCCAGCTAAGACACGGCAATATAGTCAAAAGGAGTTTCACCATCACTTAACAGCAACTGTCCGATATGCTATTAGCCAGCTTCGCGAGCATGATGCCAACCCACGTGAAAAAGCTGTCGTCATTGACCAACTCAGTACTCAGCTAAACCAATACCATCAGTTCAACCAACAACGTTATCAACGACTAATGAGTGCTGCCCGCCAGGTTGAATTGAAAGCTCTCGATCGACTCAATACGAGTAACATCATTACTGATCAAGAAGCCAATTTTTATGTCCGTTTCTTCAGTCGATCGCTCTTCCGTTCTAGTCAACATGGATTATGGGAATACATTCGTTTGCTACGGCACCAAATTAAATGGCATCGACTGCGGCACCAACACTTTCAGCATCACCTAGCCGTTAATCCACGCTTAGTTAACAGTCCCCATGATCGTCGCCAACTTGCTAAACACCACCGTCAAATTATTCTTAAGATTCTCAAAGTTACTAGTAAAGCGGTAAACGAATATTTACATAAGGCAGAAACGCCGGAGAATGTTAACGAAATTGCTTTAGTCCGGCGTGCTTATCTTCAACAGCAACGGCTCTTTACTCAAGGTCAGGAATTAGATGGAGACACTATTACTAGTTTGTTCATTGATGCTTTTCAATATGAACACAGTTATGTTCAGGAATGTCTAGCAGCTGGCAAATTAAGCCAAGCCCTTGCTAATGCCCTTAACGAGCAAATTTCTACTGACGAACTTGTCTATATTCAATCATTAGACTAAATGAACACAAATAGACCTCCAGAGCTTGATTTACCCCGAGCCCTGGAGGCCATTTAACATATCAATAATTCGTATTTTATTTTAAAAAAATTACACTATTATTTAATATATTTGTCCAAAAACGCCGCAATCCGCTGGGGATATTCATGAGGATAATGAGCATACGAAGCCGCGTGGCCAGCTTTTGGTGCTATCCAGAGCTCCCGTGGCCCCCGAGTAGCCGCATAATTCTGGTAGACCATCCGAGTTGGTACAAAGCGGTCGTTGCCCCCATGGATAAAGAGCATTGGTCGATGGTTACGATGAAGCATGGTCAATGCACTAGCCTGGCCAGTAAAGAAACCATTCCGAACCCGGTTGATACCACTGAGAACGGCAATTAACGGGCCACGGATAAGCTTAGGCAAGTGGTAAAGGTGACCCGCTTCGTAATTTAGTTCCGCATTTAAGCTTGTATAACCACAATCTTCCACAAAGGCTTTGACTTGTCGTGGTAATCGAATTCCACTGGTCATCATGGTAGTAGCTCCACCCATGCTGGTCCCAAAGATCACAATTTGACTGGCAGCACCATTACGTTTGATCAACTTGGTAGTCCATTTACGAACATCGTAACGTTCCGGCCACCCATACCCAATATACTTACCCTGACTCTGACCCTGAGCTCGGGCATCAGGCATGAGGACATTGTAACCCAAGTGATGAAACAACGCCGCATACTCACCCATCTTTTCTTTTTGCCCCATAAAGCCGTGCAGAATAATAACATTTCGGGTGGTCGTCCGATTCGCCGGAAGATAGTCGGCCACTAACCGGTAATGACCACCAGCGGATTCCATCGTCCATCTTTGCTTATCGGCGCCCTTAAACCACATTTTTTGTCGATATAACGGGTCTGATCGACTGATTTTAGTAGAATTATTGATAAAAGATTTATGGCTTGGCACCATCGCTACATTGAAGAAATAGGCCCCAGCCGCCAAAGTGGCTACCACAACCAGTACAATGATACCAGCCAGCCACCTGCAAACTAGGTGACGCTTTTTAAGTACTTTAGTATTCAAAATTAGTTAACCCCATGTCGTATTTTAAATAATTGGCCTCAGTCTAGCACACTTTCCGTGGTTTTGCATATCCTTTTTTCCTGCCAAAGCGGTTGAGCAATGGTAAAATAAAAAGGTACAGTAAGGAAGTGAGTAAATGTTTCCAGAAAGATTGCGTGCTTTACGGAAGGGCCAAAAGATTACTTTAAAAGAGCTTGCCCAACACCTTAATGAAAACTTGGGACCAGATGAAAAGCCCAACACTGCTTCCCAAATTGGCAATTGGGAGCGGGGCATCCGAACACCGTCATACATTGAGGCGCGAAAATTAGCCGAATTCTTTGACGTTAGTCTTGATTATTTGACTGGTAAGACCGATCGTAATGATTACGACCTCGCCAAGCTCTTTTTCTCTGACCGCAACCTCTTATTTAATAACACCGTCCTATCAAGCGATGACCGTTACGAAATCTTCCAGTTGATTGATGGTTACTTAAAGGGACGTAATAATCGTCATGATACTGACAAATTTTATGGCAAACAAGAACAATTAAATTTGAAATTAAAGTAAGGGGAAATGCAATGAATCCAAAGAAACTGAGAAAACTAAAGAAACGGGTCAAGAAAGCCCAACATACGGTTCACCAATCTCCTTATATTGCTGAACTAACCCGGGATCGAGAACTCTTTAGCGATTTTCCACCGGTTGTTTATCTCATCAATAATGCCTTAGAGAGCGACCGTCTACTGAAAGCTGGTTTACTGCCACAACCACTACCAACAATGTTGTTGCCAAATGATACCCAAGATACAATCTTTAAGAAAGTTAATCAGCAATACTCCCAGAAAGATCCTCGTGGTGACCGTCTATGGAACAAATATAGCGAAGAACTGCCTAAACTTGACCGTGCCTTACGAAATTTTCGGGATTACTTGGAAGATACCTATGGCATGTGGTCCTACGTCAATTCTGCTTTTGCTAATGCTCTTGCAAAATACCTTGATAATGCCCCAGTTTTAGAAATCATGGCGGGCAATGGTTATATTTCTAAAGGGTTACGTAATAATAATCCTCACGAACGAATCTACACCACCGACAGTCAGGCTTGGGTCAAGGAAAATGAAACTGGTAAGCACCCGGTCACTAAGGTGGAAAAACTCGCTGCGCTTGATGCTATCAAGAAATATGGTCACCAGGTCGATTACGTTATTATGTCCTGGGCTCCGGATAAAGGTGAAGCAGATTGGCAAGTCTTGCAATTGTTACGTCATGACTATCCCGACATTAAATTATTAGTCATTGGTGAAAAAAATGGCGCTACCAATTCTAAAAAGTTCTGGCAAGAAGCTCATCTCAGCCAGGATAAAGACTTGCAAAAAGTAAACATCCAATTGCACACCTTTGACTTAATTGATGAACAAATTTACTTAGCAAAGTAAACAATTAATAAAGAAATGGCCAGTACTTCAACAAATTTGAAATACTGGCCATTTTTTACTAGTAATATTAGGTCAAGTTGTATACACTATTATGAGTTTGAAATTTTAAAGAAAGGAAGATCGACGGTTAGCTTTTCTGTCGACGGTGAACACTATGAAATATCGCCTGCAAGCTATTCTCTTTGTTTTTGTTGCTTTCATGCTTGGCTGTAATGAATACACGATCGTGGGGGTTCTTCCCGACATTGCTCATGAATATCATGATTCATTATCCGCGCTCGGACTCTTGGTAACGGTTTTTGCCTTGATTTACGCCATCTTTACCCCGCTTATTACCTCCTTGGCTAACCGGTGGCGGCGACACCATGTTCTCTTAGCCTTGATGGTAGTATTCTTCATTGGCAACACCTGGTCGGCTCTTGCCATGAATTACGTCTCCCTCTTGCTTTCAAGAATCTTAACGGCCACGGTTGCCGGGGCAATTATCTCCCTTGTCTTGGTCATGGCCAGCTTTGTTGCGCCGCGGGAAAAACGAGCTAGTCTTGTGTCATGGGTTTTCGCCGGTTTCAGCATTGCTTCAGTCATCGGCATTCCAATTGGAACAATCATCAGTACCCATTTTTCTTGGCACGACAGTTTCTGGATGATTACCGCCCTTACCATCCTGGTTTTCATTGGACTAGTATGGTTGGTGCCCAGAGATACCCCGCAATTCAAGAGTACCCTTAGCAAGCAATTTGCCCTTTTGAAGGATAGTCGAATCATCCTCGGAGTAATCTTTATTGTTGCAATTTGTGCGGCCGATTACACAATTTATACCTATATCCGTCCTTTAATCACCAACGAAATGGGTTTTGATAACACCTGGCTAAATTGGCTGCTATTCGGAATGGGAATCTTCTTTATTATTGGTAACAAATTTGGCGGTTTCTTGGCTGACCATGGCGGGATTCACCGTCTCGGCAATATTTACATCGTAATGACGATCCTTTATCTGGCCTTTGGTCCCCTTTTAAACTTCAAATGGCTTGCCATTCTGGTTGTGGCCCTTCTTTGTGTAGCCTTCTCCTGTTATGGTTCCTCTACTCAGCTGATGTTCTTAGACATTGCCGAAAGAGAGTATCCCCAATCCTTGGACCTCGCTTCCTCACTCAATTCCATTTTTGCTAACATTGGTATCTCCCTAGGCTCCTTGACCGCTTCCACGGCTGTCCAATTTACCTCAATGCACAATCTCGGTTATGTTGGCTCCATCTACGGAATCCTAGCAACCGTCCTCGTTTTGATCCTCAGTCGCAAATACACCCGAATGCAATATTAATCTTAATCAAAAAAGCGCACTGTCTTAAACGACAGTGCGCTTTTAGTGTATTGATACTATCTCAGGACCACCGATGATGTCCACTTCACCAGCATCCAGGCACCCCACAATCCGGTGGGTTAACGTGCCCCACAATCGAAAAAGTAGATGGCAGCAATTTGGGTTGCTACCAGACCTCTCGACTCATCGCAATTTTTATTGTATAGCATCCATCTAAGCAAAGCAAGTTTTTAGGACCGAGCCTCCATCACATCTGCTAGGTGTTGAGCCACCCACTGTTGTGTCTTGGTTACTAAATTGGCCATATTGCCGGACTGGTCCGTCTCATTTGCCAGTTCATCAATCCGCAGGCCTGACTTATTGACATCAGCATTCTCCATCACTAGGTAAAGATTAACCGGATAAGCCGGGCCCTTGTCCAATAATTTAGGATCTAATCGTTCGGCCTCAGCCATCGGTACATTGATCAAATTAGTCTCTAAACGACAGCTAACCGGATCTCCCTTTTTCATCTTAACGCTCATTAAATATTGGCCAAGATAGCCCTTATCCAATTGGTCAAGCACAAATTTAATGGCCGCCTTCAAGGTAGTCTTTTGTTGGGCTTGGGCTGCGGTCTTAGTGACCGTTGAACTCTGGACCTGATCATCGGCCAACAGCTTTAAGTAATTATCGACCGTTATCTTCATTTTTCTTTGCCTTCTTCATTAATTGTTCAATTCGCATTTCTGTATATTCATGCCGCTGCTTAACCCCATAATAAATGCCAGCAGCACCAAGGAGAATTCCGGCAACCCCTAGTGCCTCCACAAATAAGCCATAGGCACTGGTCCGTGGTCGTACCATCTCAAAGGCCGCCAAACTAGCGATGGCAAAATAGAGATTGATAAAAATCGTGGCGTAACCACAGAAACGCATTTTAACTAAGGCTAAGCCATCCACAATCCCCGCTAAGACCACAAAAAGCAATAGGCGTGGCCAAGCACTAATTGCTGCCAATGACTGCCCATGCTGAATAAACATGATAGCATCCAGAACTAAGGCCACTATCGCTGCCACGGAGGTCACGGCAATAACTTTATCAGAATTTTTCATGAATTAATCTCACTTTCTTATAGTAAAATAGGACTACCGCCATTCAGGTGATAGTCCTATTTTACTAGATATCTATATAAAGCTCAATTATGCCAGAAGGTCTGCAATCTGGTCGGTTGGAATTCCAGTAATGTATTGTTGGGTATTGGCATCATCCAAAACCTTCTTAATGGCATCATGGTCATACTTAACACCCTTCAGCTTATTGGCCAGTTCGGTAACATCTTCTGGGCCGAAGAAATCACCATAGAACTTGATGTTTTGAATGACCCCATTCTTAACGTTAATCCGGGCATCAATTGTCCCCATGTCAAAGTGCTTACGCCGCTTCGTTGTAAATTCGGGGTTTTTGCCATAAACCCAGTCCCAGTTGTTGTAATATTGCTGGTAAATCTTATCGATTGCTTTCTGGTCTTCTGGCGTTACGACATATTGCTTGTCCTTAATCTTGTCTAAGCTGTCAACATGGAAGAGGCCCTTAATCAGGTCATCCCGGAAGGTTGGGACATCAATATCTTGGTATTCCTTGCTCAGGTATGGCCGCAGGTTAGTAACCCGAGCACGAACGGACTTACGGCTGGAAATTTGGGCTCGCCACCTCGGTTTTCCCATCCGCCTGGTAAACAGTTACCCCGCGGCCCAGACACATTTCGGG
>NZ_JBFLGB010000037.1:0-17015 GCF_041859915.1 Limosilactobacillus sp. | reverse complement strand
AAACAGAACTTTTGGCAACGGCACCATCTGGCGTTTGCCAAGTACCAAAGCCAACAATTGGAATCTTAACCCCATTATTCAATTTATAAGTATCAGCTAATGAATGAAAATTCATAAAGATTCCCCTTTCTTCACTTACTTTTGTTTAGTTATATTATAAACAAACCATATGTTTTTTTCTATTAAAATACTTTTTATTTTATTTTTTTACTTTAAGCCCTGTTTTAGTATTTTCTATGAAAATCATTCTGGATCAGTTTAACTAATTGCGGATAATTGTCCACTTCAAAAATTGGATGTAATTTTAATGTATTCTTGCGATGCCGGTGATTATACCAAATACTATCGAAACCATAATTTTCCGCACCTAAAATATCAGATTTAAGTCCATCACCAAAGAAAATTGTTTCACCCGGACCGATTTCTGTTCGACTAAAGAAATAATCAAAAGCATGAGAATCAGGCTTAGAATAATGTGCCTCTTCCGACGTAACAATTAAATCAAAATATTTTTTGATCCCTGCTAATTCGAGTCGGTGTCTTTGCATATACCTTTCGCCATTACTCAAAACGGCTAATTTATAGCCTTGTCTCTTAGCAAATTTGAGTGTATCAGCCACGCCTGGTAACAATTTATGTGTCTCACCAAAGTATGAACGATACTCATCCATAACTTGTGAACCATCAACGTTTAGGCCTAAATTCTCTTTAATAAAATTATGAAAGGTCATTTTAGTCAGTTGATCATAATCAATCTCACCATGTTCTAGCCTTCGCCATAATCCTTGATTATAAGAATGGTACCGTCGCTGTGTTTCCGTAGAAAGTGGCCAGTGATGAGCGTTAAATAAACTATGTAGGGCAAAATTCTCAGTGGCTGCGAAGTCAATTAAAGTATCATCAACATCAAAAATAATTTGCTGATAGCGCAAAAGAATCCCACCTTTCTATTTCCTGGGGAATAATCATTATAGCAGGAAAACGTCTTTTAACAAATAAAAGTCAGTCATGTGCAAAATCAATTAAGTTAATTTTTAGTTATATAACATGTGTTATATAATATAAATAAATATTTACGCTATAATTTATAGCATTATAATTAGAAAGGCTTAATTATTCTATGTTTGCATTTTTACTAATAATTTTTTTAATTTGGCTTTTCTTTAAACTTGGAATTGGAATTACTAAAATTCTAGCATCCCTGCTTATAATCGCTATTATTTTTATTTTCTTTATCCATTTTTTATTACCTGCTATTACGCTTATGATTATTGCCGCATTGGCATGGGCAATCTTTCGCAACTAAAATTGAAAAAAATACTTTTAAATCTTTTTCAATTCATTAGCAAGTAAAGCAGCCAAAAACGCGTAACCTGCCACTCCAAAATGAAGGCCATCATTTTTAATACCGCGGCACAGATTTGATAAGTCTCCATGAGTAAGCATAGCCTGGCATAAGTTAATGTAGTGCAGATGATATTCTTTTGCTACCTCTTCTATTTTTTCAGCATATAAGGCAACAATTTTATTATTACGAACATGTTGCTTTTGTTCATCAACTGCTGGTGGCGAAACAAAAATCACGTGTGGTGGATAGTATTGACAAACAATGCTGGAAGCAATCAATTCCATATTTCTTTTAAACTGCTCGATTGGTACCCGTTTAATAGCCGACAGGTCATTAGTGCCCAATAAAATAACCAAGTTATCACAGTTTTCCTGCTTTAAAACCAGCTCACCCAGCATCGCAAAAAAAGCACCTGAATTAATCCCAGAAACGGCAGTATTTATTAACTCTATCCCTGGAATTTCTTTTTTTAAATCCACATTGATATGTGGCTCATTTAAAGTTTCATGACGTGCAATAATACTGTCGCCAGTCAAAAGTACTCTCATTACCCTACTATCTTTCTACTTAAATAAAGATCGCTTCTTTATCGCACAATCAATATACCCTTATTCAAAATTATAATTATCTATTTACGCATAACCTGCAAAAAATTTATCAATTTCAATCCTATATAATAAATTTTTTAAAAGTTAAACCCTAAATAAATCCCGCTCAAACTCACCCCGCACTCGCCGTGAGGCAGGCAAAAAAAGCAGGTGTGCTTTTCTTTGCATGCGCAAAAGTGTCTTGGCCTAGTGAGTCCGTCAACTCCTTAAAGCCTCCAAGAGGGGCTAATATCGCCTATAAGGCTCTCTAAGCCCCTCTAAGTCGATTTACCGTTGACAGACAGTAAATTATACGGGTAATAGCTAAAATGGATTAGAGAGCAAATTAGAGGCATTTAAAAGCAATCTTCAAAGTTAATAAAGTCCGAAGGAGTTGGCGACTGGACTTTATTGGCTTTGAAGATTCCAACTGACGCAAGTCAGTTTTGTTTGAGCAAAGCGAAATCTGATACAGGTTTAAGTGTTTTAGCACAACTCCAATTTATTTGGAGTGTAAGTGCGCCTTTGACATTTTCTTTGGATCTTTTCATTGCCATTTTTAAAGCAATGCGCACTTACACACAGCAACTAAAGTTGGTTGTGTTATTGTGCTAAACCCTTGTATCAGAAGTCGGCTAGCCGACAACAATAAAGGACTTCAAACGGAAGAACTTAAGACTTACTGTCGAGAACGAATTTGTAAAAAGATTGAACGCCTTAGTCTCACAAAGAACCAGAGACCAACAGCACAAGAAATAGTTTCTGTGGTTACACAGCTAAGGCAAGAATTATACGTAACACACCGAGGCAATAATACCATGGGGCTCATCCGCCGCCACCAAGGTAAAATGCAGGTCATGACAAAAGGCCACCAGGGATTTTAACGTACCAGGACGGTACCAGGTTTGATTACGCAGTTCAATCGCCACCGGCAGTTTTCCCATCCAGGTTCGTACCAGGCGGAGATATTCAATATCTTCAGTCGAAGCAGCAAAATAAGGCGGAAATTGAAAGAGAACTGTCTTTAACTGACCGGCTGCCACCAGCGGGGTAATAACCTTCTTATAACGCTTAAAGAGTTGGGCCAGGGCGCCTTTCTCCTGACCACGCTCGTGAAGGGTCATCCCGCGATGAGCCTTCACGATAAATTGAAAACTTGGTGAAACTTCACCCAACCACTTTTGGATAGTTGCTTCTTGCGGCAAAGCATAGAAAAAGGTGTCGATCTCAACTGTCGGTAAGTGTTGAGCATATTCATTCAGCGTAACTGGTCGCTGCTCATTATGAATCAGGGCAGGATGCTCGGTCCAAGTAGTTAATCCAATTGTGATTTTCATGATCCATTTCCTCCATATTTTCACTACCTACCTCATATTGGAAAAGGACGGTTGTCAAGATCTGCAACCGTCCTCTTGATTATACGTGTAGTTCAGCGAAGAATTTTGTTGCGTCGGTTTGGACCATTGTAAAGTTAACCGGTAAATCCAGTTTCTGTTGATTAATGGCCAATACCCGAGCACCAGGGTTCCGGTATTGCAGCAATCCTGCAAATGGGTAAACCTTCATCGAGGTACCAACGATCACGACTAAGTCCGCATTCTGCATGGCTTGTACAGAATTAACAATGTCGTCCTGCTTAATTCCCTCATCATAAAGGACAATGTCAGGACGCAGCGGGCCACCATCCTTAGCATGAACCCGGCTCTTCAGGTAATCGGCTACCGGGACATGTTCACCACACTTCTCACAGTAAACGTGATAAAGGTTACCATGAAAATCAATTAGGTGGGTTGCACCAGCTTCTTCATAAAGATTATCAATATTCTGAGTAATGATCGTGGCCCGGTCCTGGTTGGTCAAGGCCGCCTGTTTTTGATGAATCACGTTCGGCTTAGCATCCGGAAAATAAAGATTTTTCTTGCAAAAATTATAAAAGCCATCCGGATCACTGGCAAAGTAACGATGACTGAGGTAGTACTCCGCATTCTTGTCCTGAGTATAAAGCCCATTTGCAGAACGGAAATCGGGAATTCCAGACGCTGTTGAAACACCAGCTCCGGTCAAAAAGACGATCCACTTAGCATTGTCAAATAATTGTTGAATTTGTTGTTCCATCATTATTACTTCCTTACGATATACGGGATACTGTGTTCTTCCAGAAACTTTTGGACCGGCATATCATAGACACGCTTAAAGTACTCAGAAGCATTTGACTGGGGAGCAGCAAGGGTAAATGAGTTCTGATGATCATTGCGCCGTAAGCCAACATAGGCCCGCTGGCTAGTCCCCCGTTCCTTCATATCAGAATGAAAGATTTCAAATACCTGACGTACCTCTAACCGTAATTGACGTGCACTTAACACCGGCGAAAGGGTTGTATATTCATTGTTATGCAGAGCTGGCATTCCCCAATCCTGCATCTGTTGATCAAAATGGCCATAGAGTTTGACGATCGTCCGCCGCATATCAAATGGCGATTTGATTGGTTTGGCCGTAATTTGATCATATATCCGTTGAGCAGCTGCTAAGGCAACCGGGTAATTAGCTTGAAGACGGTCAATAAACTTCGGCAGATCATCACCATAGAAGACTAAGGCATCCAGCAGAGTCAATAATCGCAAAGCTCGTTCATCATCTTCTTTGCCGCCCTCCTTAGTCAAAGTGTGTTCAATGCCTTTAAAGTAGAGCTCTTCGATCCGGTCATCAATTAAATGGTGCTTGCGTTGTTCGGCAACAACTACCCGGTGCATGGCCACATTGTAAAGGTCGGTTGACATAATCATCATCTGCTCGTCAAGTTCCTTATCTCCCAAGGAAAGTTGGAAAAAGATCTGCGGAAAGCCTTGCAGTAGCATCAAGAGGTGCAGTAATTCATGACTAGCCGTATAGTTAGGGGCCGTCAGATCCGTAACAATAATAAAAAGTCCACCAGGTAAAGTCTTCTGAGTTGCTTGATCGTGGCGAACATAGCCGGCTTTTTTGCCATGGAATTGAACAAAAACTGTTCCATCTGGATAAAGAGAGTTAATCTCTTTCAGTAAAGCCTGGTTAGTCGCATTTAATTTAATCTTTTCTTCAGTCATTGCTGTTCCTTTCTAATTGCTTTTAGTACTTGTCGTGCTTGCTCCTGATCAACATGTGGTTTCTTAGCCAGTTGAGCAACTACTAATGGTACTTCAGCCGGTGTTGCTCCCACGCTGACTGCTAAGGAACGGTATTGCAGTTTCATATGCCCAGCTTGAATTCCGGTGGTCGCTAAGGCACGCAGCGCGGCCAAATTCTGAGCAAGGCCAATACTGGCAGTTACCGCCGCCAATTCTTCGGCCGTCTTAATTCGGCTAATTTGATAATTGAGTTTAGTTAATGGGTTAAGGCCAATTGAGCCACCAACCACACCAACCGGTAACGGTACAGTCAACTCACCATGCAGGTGTTGGCCAATTACGTGCCAAGTGCTAAGGCCCCGGTATTGACCATCACGAGCGGCATAGGCATGAGCACCACTTTCAATCGCCCGCCAATCATTACCACTAGCAACCATGACAGCATCAATACCGTTCATGATGCCCTTATTATGAGTAGCTGCACGGTAAGGATCGGCCTGGGCGAGCGCACTTAGTTGGGCAATCCGGTGGGCAACCGCTTGGCCAGGCATTTGTTGTGTCGCCAAACTAGCGAATTCAACATCACAGGTAACTGCCTGAAGACTCTGGGTAGCAAAATTACTCAAGATTGCCGTCAAAACATGGTAACCCTGGGCAGTCAGCTCACGGGCAACCGCTTCCACCATCGTATTAACGCTATTCGCACCCATCGCCTGGCAAACATCAATGCCTAGGTCAAGACTAACAAAGTTACCTGGTATGCGCACGGTTAAATGCTTAGCACCGCCACCGCGCCGTTGCATTGACGGATGGGCCGCATTAGCCACGGCCAATAGGTGAGTCCGTTGAGCTAAAAGTTGTTTTTTTACTTTTTCTGGAGCGACCACGTCCGTTAGTACAACCTGACCAACCAATTCACGATGCTGCTTGGGCGCATGGAAGCCACCTGATCGAGCAACCCGTTGAGCCCCATTACAAGCAGCCGCGATTACCGAAGGCTCTTCTACCACCATCGGAACCACATAAGAGTGGTCATTAACAACTAATCCAAGTGCTACTCCTTCTGGTAAACGATAGTCAGTCAGATAATTTTCTATCAATTCATTGCCAAGTGATGAAGAACCGGCCGCAAGCTGGGTGGTGACACTCGTTGGCAGTCCCAATCCACTCGTAATGAGTCTGCGTCGCGTTTGTGGATCATGTTTATAAAAGCCATGTTGCCAATCAGTCATGGTGTCGCTTCCTTTGATTAACGTATTCTGTGATGATTCCTTCACGGACCCCACTTTCAGAAAAAATCACCCGGCCATCACTATTGCGCTGTAACAAGGACACTAATGGAAGCATTCCGCCAATAATGATGTCAGCACGGTCAGCTTCCAATCCCGGCATCCGCTTGCGTTGTGCTAGGTTACGATTCAGTAACTCCCGGTAAGTAGCAAAGACTACCCGCGCTGAAATATGGTAACCATGAATAGAATGCTGACGTTGATGTCGATGACGATGGTGATAGGCCCAGGTCATCCGAGCTAAGGTTCGATTAGCACCACCAAGTAGGACGATTGGTACACGCGTTGCGTAACGTAACCACGGAATCTTGGTTAACCGTTCGTTCATCGCTACCTGGGCACGAAAAAGGTCTGCCGACCGAACATAGCCATTCAGCCGGAATTGTTCAGAGAGAGTCACGGCCCCAACCGGGATCGAGATCAAATCCCGTGCACGCCGCTGCTGAACCAAGACCAACTCGCAACTGGCACCACCAACGTCTAAAATCAAACAGTGGTTTAACTTCATGGTGCGGATCACACCTAGGTAATCATAGTAAGCTTCTTTTTTACCCGATAGGACCTGCAACTTGAGTCCGACTTCTTCTTGAACCCGGTTCAAAAAGACTTGCCGATTATGTGCCTGACGAACTGCCGCCGTCGTAATGGCACGCACCTGGGTATTGGGCATCCCCTCATAAATTTTCTTAAATCGTTCCAATGCGGCAATTGTCCGATCCATAGACCTTTTCTGGAGAATGTTCTCCCGTCCCATTCCCGCAGACAAACGGGTATTTTCCTTTACCCGTTTAATCTCACGGAAACGACCGTCTGGGGCAATTTCCGTAATGGCCATTCGAGCAGAATTAGAACCCAGGTCAACAATCGCGAGGTTTTCCACTATTTTCACCTCCGCTTAATTAAAATTTGCTTTCATTAAAAACATTCTCTTTCATGTTACCATGTTCCGTGCCGTGAAACACTACCAAGTAATTACTAACCTAAAATCTACTTCTCCTAGTAAGCAAATCAATCCGGAGTTCACTTTTTTCGACGTTGATCTACTTTATCATAAGCATTTAAGAACATTTTAATCACTAAGCAGAGGTTCATTAGCCAAAAAGTTTTATTGAAAAAATGAAAGCTAATGGGTTTTAAATGAAAATGAAACAAATTATAGAGGATTACTAATAAGATAAATAGCAGATTGGCGCGGAGAATATCCTTTGACCACTTATGGCTAATGATATAATTCCAACAACGTTTCACCAATTTTAATCACCTTAAGAAAAATTAGCACAAATGACCGCAACAATAAAAAAGAAAATAGCGGTCAGGTACGAAAGTTTTAAATTATTTCTCATCCTATTTTCTCCTGTTGAACTAACCCTTTAAGAGAACAACGTCAACCTTTACCTACAACAAAAGAGAGGTCAGCCAATTGTTGACTGTGCCTCCCAACTTTAATCAAAGTAGTTAATTCCAATGGCGTCACGGACTTCTTTTAATGTTCGGTTAGCAACCCGGTTAGCTTTAGCGGAACCTTCTTTAAGAATCTGATCAACATAGTCCAAGTTAGCAGCGTACTGTTCACGCCGTTCACGAATTGGTTTCAAAAGAGCCTGGAGAACATCATTCAAGTGACGCTTGATCTTAACATCACCTAAGCCACCAGCTCGGTACTCTTCCTTTAACTGTGCTACATGCTCCTTATCAGGGTCAAAAATATCTAAGTAAGTAAAGACAGTGTTGCCTTCAACATGGCCAGGATCACTAATCTTGATGTGGGTCGGGTCGGTGTACATTGACATGACTTTCTTTTGAATTGTGTCGGCATCATCAGACAGGTAAATGCAGTTGCCAAGCGATTTCGACATCTTAGCATTTCCATCGAGTCCCGGAATTCGACCCTCACCCTTTGGTGGAAAGACTCCCTGCGGTTCAACTAGAATGTCTTTTTTGTAAATCCGGTTAAAGCTTCGCACAATTTCACGGGTTTGTTCCAGCATCGGTTCTTGGTCATCACCGACCGGAACTGTGTCAGCCTTAAAGGCCGTAATGTCAGCCGCTTGACTTACCGGATAAATAAAGAAACCAGCCGGCACACTTTGGCCAAACTTCTTCTGTTTAATTTCAGTCTTAACGGTTGGGTTACGATGCAAACGAGCAATCGTTACTAAGTTAAGGTAATGCATTGTCAATTCACTTAAGGCCGGAATCTGGGACTGAACCAGGATTGTCGACTTCTTGGGGTCAATACCCACGGCAAGGTAATCAAGAGCTACTTGGTGCAGGCTCCGCCGAATTTTTTCAGGATCTCGAGCATTGTCAGTCAGGGCCTGTTGATCAGCAATCATGATGTAAGTATCATACTTGCCGGTGTTTTGCAAGGCCACCCGGTTCTTTAATGAGCCAACATAATGCCCAATGTGAAGCTTACCAGTTGGTCGGTCACCAGTTAAAATAATATGTTTCTTTTCCGTCATCTTAATTCCTCCTTACAAAAAAAGCGTCCTGTTAGCCAAAACTAATAGGACGCTTGCACGCGGTACCACCTAAATTGCAACTTAATGCCACTCATGCCCACCATGGGCTAGTATTTACTTGTAACCAGTTCGCGTTTTGGGGATCTTTTCATCAACCATCCCTCGCTGTGACTCGCGCTACTTTTAATGGTTATATTTTAAGCCCTTTTATTTCTAAAGGCAAGCATGGGGCCAAACGCTTGTTCCCAGCTAGCCGGATTCGGTATAATAATGACAGCAATTTGATGAAAGGAGCCCCCTACAATGGCAACTTACCTAGCAATTGACCTTAAATCATTCTATGCTTCGGCAGAATGTGCTGACCTGGGTTTGGACCCTTTGAATACTAACCTGGTAGTCGCCGATGCTAGTCGTACTAGTAAAACGATCTGCTTAGCCGTCTCACCAGCCCTCAAAAAATTTGGTCTTCCCGGACGGCCACGTCTTTTTGAGGTTGAACAAAAGGTTGCTGCCCTTAATCGTCAGCGGGCAAGACAAAGCCCCAATCACCAATTAGCACCTTGGGGATCAATCTTTCGGAATGAACTGTTGCGTTCCCCAAGCTTTAAGATCGAATACAAGGTCGTTCAACCCCGGATGTCCTTTTACCTCCACCGGAGTGCTTCGGTCTACGAAATCTACCTGCGCTACCTGCCACCAGCCAAAATCCATCCTTATTCAATTGATGAGGTAATGATGGACATCACCGATTACTTAAAAACTAATCACACTACGGCCCATGACCTGGCTAAGGAGATCATCCAGGTAATTCAGGCCGAAACTGGAATCACCGCCACCGCCGGGATTGGTGACAACCTTTACCTCGCCAAAGTAGCCATGGATATCGTGGCCAAACGTATCCCGGCTGATCAAGACGGCGTTCGCATTGCCCAAATGAACATGCAACAATACCGTCACTATCTCTGGGCCCACGAACCAATTACTGATTTCTGGCGAGTTGGTAGGGGCTACGCTAAACGTCTGGCTAAGTTAGGATTACACACAATGGGAGACATTGCCCGTTGCTCACTGGGGAAATTATCCGACCCCCAAAATGAAGAAACTCTCTACCGGGAATTTGGTAAAAATGCTGAACTATTAATTGATCACGCTTGGGGTTACGAATCAGCTACTATCGATGACATTAAACATTACCATTCCGACCACCACGGCCTCTACTCAAGCATTGTCTTGCCACGCCCCTATACCTTTGCAAAGGGACGGATCGTGGTCCGAGAAATGGTTAACCTGGTCTGCTTACAAATGGTCAAGCGTAACCTGGTCGCCAACGAGTTTTCACTAACAGTTAACTACGACGCGCAGAATCTTCACCACGGCAGTTCATACCACGGCCCCATTACTAAAGACTTTTATGGCCGTAACGTTCCCCATCCTGACCATCACAAGTTAACCTTTCAGGTGCCAACTGCTTCACCAACCGAACTAACCAAAGCCTTCTTAAACGCCTACGAACAATTTTTTCACCACCATCTTACTATTCGACGAGTTACGGTAACGGCCAATCACCTGGTTGATCGTCAGCAGGCGGCTGCGCAGACGTATACCGAACAGTTAGATCTTTTTGGTGACCCCATTAAGGTCGCCCAAGAAGCAAAAAAGAAGCAAGCCGTTCGTGATCAAGATTATCATATGCAAAAGTTAATCTTAAAAATGCAAAATGATTTTGGTAAAAATGCCATCATCCGAGCGGCAGACCTTCAGGATGGCGCTGTCGCCAAGAAACTCAATAAAGAGATTGGGGGCCACCGCGCATGACGGATTCAAAACAGTGGCAGGCTGAACAAGCTCAGTTTAATGATACTTCTCGTTACCAAGATATTATGAACCATCCCCGTCACATTTCTCGGGCCCACCTGCCGATGACCAAACGGGACCGGGCCGGTCAATTTTCCCCCTTTGCGGCCTTAACCGGCTATCACGAGCTACTTGCTAAAACGGCAGCGCGCTATGCCAATAAAAAATATCCCACTGGTCAGCAACTTCGGGCCATTTTCAACTTTTTTCATCATTGTAAAAAGGGTGAAAAGCTCACCCTCACTTACTTTAATGGGCAAAGTGGCTATTATGACCACTACCAAGGCCAACTCGACCAGGTCAACTGGGCCCAGCAAGAAGCCTATTTTGATGATGAAAGTCACATTCCGTTACGTAATATTCGACAAGTAAGAAGGGAAAATTCTAATGGCCACCAAAATGCAGCTACAAGCCATCATCACCAAGGGTAACCAAATCATCAATAATTTTCAGGAACATTCAACGGGGCGATTAAATTTATGGACAACGATTGTTCAACTTAGTCACAATTACGTGATCACCGCTGAGGCCCAAAAGCGTGTGGGAACCGGTATCACAACAGCGATTGTTGCCCACCTATCCTTCGACCAGTTTAGCTATGACGAGTATATTCAAGTGCTAATCAGTTTACAAAAGCATTGGGACGTCCCCGTACTCTGTCACGCCTTTCCCCGACGACTGCTTAACAACCTGCGGGACCAATATGGCAGCCGAATCATTCGTGACGATATTGTTCGTCGCTACCGATAGAAAAAGCAGAACCGCATTTTGACGTGTTCTGCTTTTTTTAATAATTTTGACTATCAACTTTCCTTAAACTTCTTTGACCACAAAGAGACGGGTACTAAAGTCAGATGGGTCTTTGGTTGGTTTGGTCCGGTCCATGATTCGTGGAACAAAGTAACCAGCATTCATCAATTCAGCACCGGAGAACTTCTCCTTGCCACCATTAACGGTGTAGGTCTTGTCCGGTGCAAGGCCCTTAAAGTAGAAGCGAATATAAGCTGGGTTAGGACCATTCAAGATTTGGAAACGGGCAGCAATTGCTTCCGTCTGGTCATCACTGACAACCTGCCAGCCATAAACATTCTGATTATCAGTGTCGGGAGTTTCCAGCCGGTAAAAGGTTCCTTGCTGGAAAAGATGCCGATATTGTTTGTAGAAGGCGACTTGGTGCTTAATCGTCTTCAACTGGTCGGCTGGTAACTTAGTAATATCAAGTTCATAACCGAAGTCACCAAAGTAAGCTACGGCGGCCCGAGTTGATAGCGAAGTTAGCCGACCAACTTGGTCATTCGGTACTGCGGAAACGTGGGCACCCCACATTGATGGCCGGTAACCATAGGAAGTACCATCTTGAATACGGATTCGCTCTACAGCATCAGTGTCATCACTGCACCAGGCTTGTGGCGCATAGTACATCATTCCTAGGTCGAAACGTCCACCACCGGAAGCACAGGATTCAAAGAGGACCTTCGGGAAGGCTGTCGTTAGACGATCATAGAGTCGGTAAACACCCAGAATGTAGCGGTGAGCAAACTCTAACTGGTGGTTAGCGGTTAATTGGCTACCATACATCTCGGTGATGTTACGGTTCATATCCCACTTAATATAATCCAAATGAGTCTGCTTGATCAACGCACTGATATGGTCGTAAAGATAATCAACTACTTCCGGCCGGGTCATATCGAGAACGTATTGGTTCCGCGCTGGAGTACTCTGGCGACCCGGGGTAGCAATCATCCAGTCAGGATGCTTTTCATAGAGACGACTGTCAACTGAAATCATTTCTGGCTCAAACCAAAGGCCAAACTTCATTCCTTCGTTATGAACCTTTTTTGCAAAGCCACTGATCCCGTTAGTGAACTTCTTTTGATCAACAAACCAATCACCTAAACTAGACCGGTCGTTGTCCCGGTGGCCGAACCAACCATCATCGAGGACAAACATTTCAATTCCTAATTGGTGAGCCTTTTTAACAATTGGCATCAGTTTAGCCTCATTGAAGTCCATAAAGGTTGCTTCCCAATTATTAATCAAGATTGGTCGTTCCTGATGGGCAAAGTGAGGATTGATTAAGTGATCGGCGTAGAAATTACCAAGTTGCTGACTAAGTTGGTTAAGGCCTTGGTCCGTATAGGTCATAACTGCTTCTGGCGTTTGGAAACTGTCTCCATCGTCGAGGTGCCACCCAAATTCATCAGGGTTAATCCCAACCAGAACCCGGGTAGTAGCAAATTGATCAACCTCGACCGAATCAAGGAAGTTGCCAGAATAGATAAAGTTAAAGCCAAAGGCGGCACCTTGGTTATTATCGGTGTGGGGCCGAGCAAGGATAAAGAATGGGTTGTGTTGGTGACTAGAGGCATCACGTAGACTGCTAATACTCTGAACACCAGCTCGTAAGTGAGTCCGAATCAAGTGACGCTCACGTGCCCAGCTACCGGAGAACTGAAGAAGGTCATAATCACTGTCTGGCAGGTCAAGTTGGGCACTCAAAGCACGATTCAAAGTGATTGGTTCACCATGATTAATAAAAGTAGCACTACGAACAATTACGTCTTCTTTTTCAAAAATGGTGTAGTGCAATTCTAGTAAAACGTTTGCCAGTTTATCCTTAAACGTAACAGTTAACGTCTGAGCATCATCACCCCGATCATCAAAGCTTGACGGCAAACCTTTAAGCCGGGATTTACCATTTATCACTTTGTAACCAACATAATTAAATTCTGAAATTCGTGAACCGTTAAGATAGGTAATTTGATAAGCTGGGTAACGATAATCACCCCTTCCGAGGCTAGCGTACTCCTGCTTGATCAGTTCGAGTTGAAAGTCACTTTGTTCAATTGAAAGAGCATTAGTACAATCATGTTCTTCACGACTACTCAAGTTAGCATAAGCAGATTTCACTGGAATCTTTGGGCCATAATAAAGTTGACCAGCTTGGCCGTTCTCTAAAATTTGAAAAATATAACTAGTTTTGGCAGTTTGGAGATGAAAAAGCTGTTGATCTTCGTTAACGTGAATACTCATTTTGGATAACTCCTTTAAAAAATAAACGAGGCGCTCATCGGCGTCTCGTTTTACATAATTACTTACAAATATTTATGTGATGGCGCCTTCGAAGTATGTTCATCCTACTTAGTCCGGTTGGGTAAACTTAAATTCAGGGAACCAAATGTGAATTTCCTTGGTGGCACTAGCTGGCTCATCAGAGGTGTGAACAATATTCCGCAGGTTACCATCTGGCCATTCACGACCAAAGTCACCACGAATAGTTCCCCATTCCGCTTCAACTGGATTAGTAGCACCGGCCATGTTATGGATAGCCTTAATCACATTGGTCCCAGAAACCACGATTCCCACGATTGGTCCTTCCATCATGTATTCCAGTAGGTCAGGGAAGAATGGCTTATCAACTTTATCAGAATAGTGCTGGCGCAGAAGTTCCTCCGTTGGCTTAATCATCTTCAAAGCTTCAATCTTGTAACCCTTACGTTCAATCCGGGTAATGATCTCACCAATATGACGGGTCTTGACACCATCAGGTTTTACTAAAACTAACGTGTATTCGTCTTTAACCATAACGAACCTCTCCTTTATCAGTCATTAACTCTAGGTTAGCATACCTTTGGTAGTAGTGAAAGCACTTTCAGTGACTTTGCTTGACTATTTGATGGTTAATGGTCAAAAATTCGGCTGCTTGTTTGTTAATTACGGAACTAACTGGGCCGCGGCTAAGCAGGGTCAAGTAATGCATTGCCCGGGTTGCCATTGTATAGATCATCCCGACGGCTTCGGTATGGGCCAGGTTAGTTGCTGAAACGTCTGCAGCTATCACCGCATCAAACTCCAGCCCCTTCGCCAAGTAGATTGGCAAAACTAGGACACCGGTCGGCAGTTCACTATCTTCTTCATCTAATAAGTGGAGATGCATTACTCTTGCTCGGTGCAACACTCGATAATACTCCTGAGCTTGGTGACGGTTCTTAGTCAAGACCGCCACCGTTTCATTATTCCGGCTCAACCTAGTAACTGTCTTTATCAGTGCCTGACGCATCTCATTCTCGTTATCAACCACGACTAGTTCGGGCTTGTCACCATGTCGGGTAAAAGGAATCACGCGCTTACCATCTGGTAACAATGCTTTAGCAAAGTTGGTAATTTCTGTCGTCGACCGATAACTCCGTCGCAAGGCAATCAAATTGGGACGCTTAGCCGCTAGAACCTGACTAAGTTCCCTTAGCATTTTCTCTGGTAATTGTAGCGGCTTGAAGAGGGCTTGTTCACTATCACCAAGAACCGTAAATTTGGCCTTGGGAAAGGCATGACGAAGGTAAAGCATCATCGCCAAGGAATAATCCTGCATTTCATCAATAAAGACGTATTGAAAAGCGCGGTTCTGCCCACCACCAGTGATTAAATCGCGCAAATACATTAATGGAGCCGCATGCATCAACTCCAACCGATGAAACTCGATCTCATCACGGTAAGTCAAGATCATTGTTGTCCAATCCCGCTTACTGATTGTTTCGGGCAATTCAGCTTGACACAGGAAGCGGTCATATTGGTTATAAAAATCAATAAAGTAATTATTATAAATAGCGTCGGCAATGATCCGTAAACGGTGCTTAGCCCAACGACGTGCCAGGTAGTTAAACTGCTCGTCTTCATCAGCAAAATCATCAACTGTTTTTTTACCATAAAGGCGGTGCAATTGCTGGACATCAAGGTCATCCAACTCCTTAGCTACCCAATCCTTTTGAGCCTCTATTCGCACCCGGTGTTGAAGTTCTCGAATCAATTTATTCTTCAGATGAACAAGTCGATCAGCCGGGTGCATTGCTGACGGAATGGATTGATAAAGGTGACTAATGTGGGTAGCGGAAAAGAAAACCCGACCATTAAAACGGAGGTCGGCAAACTGCAGATCACTGTCTAGTAAGTGATCCACATAATTCTTCACCTGTACCATTACCTTGGTTCCCTCCATGAAATTAGCCAAAGTATGATCCATCTCGGGCTGGGCTTGACGGCTTTCATAACGGTCAAAGAGGTTTTCAACTTTCAAGCCCTCAAAACGACGGCGAACAAAACCGGCAAGGGTCACCTGGCACATATTTCGTTCACCTAAACTTGGTAAAACCTCAGAAATATAGTGACTGAAGAGTTTGTTGGGACTAAAGAGCACGATTTGATCAGCATTTAGTTCAGCGCGGCTATGATAGAGCAAGTAAGCAATTCGTTGTAAGATTGCTGACGTTTTTCCAGAGCCAGCGACCCCTTGAACGAGGAGCAGGTCACTATGGGTGTCACGAATGATATCGTTTTGCTCCTGTTGAATGGTAGCAACGATGTTATGCATATATTGGTCATTCTGCTCACCTAGAACGGCCTGGAGAAGCTCGTCACCGACCGTTTCGTTGGTGTCAAACATGTTGGTGATCCGACCGTTTTTAATAGTAAACTGACGCTTTTTCACCAGTTTAGTATGTTGAATACCCGCCGGTGTCTCATAGGTGACGTTACCTAAAGTTCCGTTATAATAAACTCCAGCAATTGGTGCTCGCCAGTCATATATCAGAAAGTCAGTTTTATCATCGTTCATCAACGAAGCGGTGCCGATGTAAAGCGACTCTGGTTTATCCTCACCCGGGTCAATAATATCAATTCGGCCAAAATATGGTGAACCTTGAAGACTTTGCAGAGTTTTCAATTGATGCTTTAAGATTGTCTCACTTTCGGCCGCCCGGGAAACCAACTGCCGCTGCTGTTAAATCATAGCCCGTGATTCAGCAATGTCATCGATTTCGGAGCGGTTAATTGAAGCATTCTCACTATAGTTACGTTCCACCGCCCGGGTTTCCTTATGAGCCGCGGCAAGGTCACGTTTAGTTTTCTCAATTTGATTTTTGATGGTCGCCTTAACCTGGTCAACGCGACGTTGTTCTTGCTGCCTTTCTTCTCTTTCTCCCATGCCATTTCCTCTTTTCTTCAATCTTGTAACGTATCATTGTAGCATTCTTCTCCCCGGTTCGTCGTCAATCACGACTTCATTACCAAAAAAGGAGCCCGCCGATGCGATCTCCTATCATTTTATTCATGTGCCATTTTTAAGGCATGTTTAAGCATGAACGGTGCCAAAATTGTCGCTAAAATAATGACAGTAATGACATCTGAATAATACATTGATGACATTAAATGGGCTTGGTAACCGATTTGCGCCGTAATGAGGGCCATCTCTCCCCGGGCTACCATTCCACTGCCAACAACGTAAGAACTCAGCGTACTAAAGCCAGATAACTTGGCTCCGGTCCCGCAACCAACTAGTTTAGTCAGGCAGGCCAGAATCGTCATCACAACCACAA
>NZ_JBFLGB010000036.1:0-17117 GCF_041859915.1 Limosilactobacillus sp. | reverse complement strand
CCAGCAGCTTGCCGGAGCCGCCTTGGATGTGGTTGAAGGTGAAACAAAGATTTTTAATTTGAAGTTTACCGGTCCAACGCCGATTGCTCATTATAATGAATTAAAAAAATTACCGAATGTCATTTTGACGCCGCATATTGGCTTTTATACAGATATTGCCGTCGAAAGAATGGTCAAACAGGCCTTAGATGATGCTTTACTGATCATCAAAGGTAAACAAAGTCCACATGAAATTAATTTTTAAAGGAGAATAAAAAATGGTCCAAATTAGGAAAATGACGATCGCTGACTATGATCAAGCATATGCTTTATGGCAAAAGACTCCGGGGATGCATTTACAGTCGCTAGATAACAGTCGAGCAGGAATCAAACAAGTAATTGATCAAAACCCAACTTTATGTTTTGTAGCCGAGGATCAAAGCACCATCATTGGCACAATTCTAGGCGCTACTGACGGCCGCAAAGGATATTTTTATCAAGTCTGGTGCTGGTAATTGGTACTATTTTGACAGTAATAATGCTTGGGCTGACAAGGGTTGGCAGAAGATTAACAATAATTGGTATCATTTCGATGAAAGTAATGCTTGGGCAACAAAGGGCTGGTATAAGTCTGGCGCCGGTAACTGGTATTACTTTGATACTAACAATGCCTGGGCTGACAAGGGTTGGCAGAAGATTAACAATAATTGGTACTACTTCGACCCAACTAACACTTGGATGATGACTGGTAACCAGACTATTAATGGACAAAGCTATCATTTTAATAATGATGGGGCTTGGGTAAACGACCACAGCACTGCCGTTAACAAGGCCTTATCAATGCGGGGTACTGCTTATGTTTGGGGCGGTAATAAACCATCAACTGGTTTTGATTGCTCTGGCTTAGTTCAATGGGCATACGGTCTTGGTAGTAATTACCGGACAACTTATCAGCAACAAACTTTAGGTAAGCATCATTATGACGTTGCTAATGCTCCAAAGGGTGCCTTGTTATTCTTCGGTAGTGATAGTGCACCATATCATGTCGCCATTTCATTGGGCAATGGTACTTATGTTCATGCTCCGGAACCGGGCGATGTCGTTAAGATTGGCTACAATAAGTACTTCAATGCTAGTTATTATGTAACTCTGTAATGTTCATTTGAGGAGTGTATAGAAAAGATATATGTATAAAAAACTGATAACTTTGTTTGCTGCCGGTTCACTAGCTTTAACGTTAGCTGCTTGTGGCAACAGTGATAATTCCGCGGCACCTAGTTCGGCTAAAAATGAATCGCATCCGGCTAAGGTCGTCAAATCTTCAAGCATAACGGCAAGCAAAAATGCAACGTCTTCATCGACTAAGGCTAAGGGACAAACAAGTAAAGTAACTACTCCTTCAAAGAACAAGAAGAGTACTGCTGGGTCAACTGCCCAGAATAATTCTAGTTCTCAAGTTGAAACTAATTCGCAATCTGTGACGAATTCTGCCCAGAGTAAACAAACGCAATACAAAGTTGTAAAGTCCGGTAGTCATTCCAGTGTGGTTAAAGCTGATAATGCTTCTTCAGCTCAAGCTCAAATGACGGCTACTGATGCTAAGAATATTGTTAAAGAGCACATTATTAATAAGCTCAATGATGCAGGATCAGAGGGCCGGCCGCGGCCAAATGTTCCTTCCATGGATGAGATTGACAGTTATAAGACTACTCAAAATGGAACTAATGATTGGACAGTTAGTGGCAATGGACATACTTACCACGTTACTGCAACGGCGGTTACTGAACAATAATAAATAAGATGGTCAGCAAGTTAATTGTTGGCCATTTTTCTAATTTATAACTGTTTGAAATTAATTTCAGTTTTTACGTCACAGGTTTGTAATAATTGTCCGTTATAATATTAATGAAATGAGGCGATATATAGTGAAGAAAGTGAAGGGACGGTTGGCCTACATAGTAGTCTTACTTTGGGTAGGCTTTAGCCAATTATATTGGCAATTAAATCCCCAATTAGCGAACAATCACAGTCGGAACCTGGTTACGGTTTTATTTGAAATTGGTAAAGGGTTGACAATGATTGGACCGGATATATTAATGATTTTGCTGGGTGCTTACTTGGCACGGCGAGTTCGGGATGCTAAGTCGTTGTTGGTTAAAATTTGGCTAAATACTTTAATTATCGGTTGTCTCATTTGCCTAATAGTTAGTTTATTTAGTACAAGTTCCATGACCACAGCGATTTATGACGCTGCTTTACCATTTTTACGCAATTCGTATCCTTTAATCAGTGGGGTATTAATTGGTTTAGTGTTAGGCAGAGTTGTTGATCAGCTAGACCGACATTGGCAAGCAATAGTCGGCATCCTAATTTTAGTTTTGATTACCGCTACAACGATCTTCACGCCTAGTATCTTTGGATGGTCAGGTCAAAACGTTAGTCTTTTCTACGCCTTACTCTTTACCTTGGGCTGGCTAGAAAGTCGGCAACATTATTTGAGTTGGCCACGGCGATGGTGGTTATTGATTATCTGTGGGGCGTTACTTTTTAATACTGGATTACAGGTTGTGATGCCGTGGTTTAGTATTAATGGTTCCACTATTGATCGTTATTCTACCATAGTCAACATTTTGACGGTTATTATTGCCTTTGGAATTGTTAAAATATTTTTTAATTCGAATGTAATATTGCCGATCCGCTTAACGTGGGCATACTTACCCCTGATTGAAGCTACCATTACAGTTACTATCTTAAATAAGATTGCCGGTTCAAATCAGTCGTCGAAAAGATTAGCGTTGCTGACGATAGGTGCAGAGATACTGGCATTATTAATAGCTGCACTTTGGCAATTTTGGCAACGAGTACCACTGGTAATTGGCTTTAACCAGCGGCTCAGTCAATTTAGTCAAGCTACTCCTGAAACACAACTTGCTACTTTTAAAAAATGGGGACGACAACTCTGGCCTAATCTATTGATTATTGTCGTGAGTTATCTGGTAGCGATCCTGTCCATGCTTCTTATGAATGATGGGTGGCGACTTTATATTGATGGAGCTACCTACAATACCCTAGGCTTTGCCTTGGGGCAGCGGGAATTGCTTCTTTTACTGACAACGATAATTATTTTTGCGGCAATTAAATTTTGTCAGGCGATAACCAATCGTTATTGGGTTAGTTTAGCCATTATGATAATCTTTAATTTGATTTTTATCATTGGAAGTCGTATCAAAATTAAAGCGCGGTTTGAGCCGGTCCTTCCGGCAGACTTGACAGCACTCAATATTGAGTTGATTAAAATGGTTAATACGAAGGCCCTTTTGACCGGCTTGACTGCGATTGCTTTAATTATCGTGGCTGTCGTCTTTATTGAACATAAATTCCCGGTAAGCTTACAGCTAACTTGGCGGCGTCGTTTGACGTGGTTATTTGTCCTACCACTTATTTTGGCTACCAGCTTTTTCTGGAATCAGCAAGGGCCTTTTAATCATTTCTTGACCTCAATTGGCAATCAGCCGACTTTTTATAGTCAACTTGATGGGGCACGGAGAAACGGGCCGACAATTCAATTCTTAAATAATGTTGACACTGAAGTGATGCAGCAACCGACCGGCTATTCAGCCACCACGATGCAACGACTGGTTAAACGGTATCAAGCTCGGGCTCAACAAATCAACCGCCACCGAACACAACAACTGGGGAAGCAAACAATCATTTTTAACCTGAGTGAAAGCTTTGCTAATCCTCAACGAGTACCGGGTGTTCGATTGGCACAAAATCCTGTTCCCTATATTACTAGAATGAAGCACCAGACAACTGGTGGCCTGATGTTGAGTTCCGGTTATGGTGGGGGCACGGCTAACATGGAATACATGACCTTGACCGGCTTTAGCTTTAGTAACTTTTTGCCAACGTTGGCGGTACCATATACCCAATTGGTTACCAAGTTGGTTAAGGAACCGACTATCGTAGATAACTTCCACCATGCGGTAGCTATTCACCCTTATCAAGGTGTCTTTTATAATCGAATTGCCGTCTACAAAAAGTTCGGCTTTACAAAGTTTCTTTACTTAGGAAGTAAATATCCAATTAAACACCAATATAAGATTGAACGAAGTCCTTATCTTTCGGATAAAACGGCTTATGCCAATGCGCTAGATCAAATTCATGAATATCATGGGGGTCAATTTATTAATCTGATTACCATGCAAAATCACTTGCCATTTGACCAACATTATTATAATAATTTGACTCGGTACCAGGCTAAGGCTGTTTCTAACGGCACGGATCCTGATTCACTGAATGATTATGTAACGGGAATTCATTACACTGACGGTTATGTCAAACAATTTATCCAGCAGGTTGACCGGATTAAACGACCAATTACCGTTGTCTTTTATGGTGATCACCTGCCTGGCATTTATGGGAATAGTATGGCAACCGATGGACAGGTCCTTCACGAGACCGATTACTTTATTTATTCTAATCGCTATGCTCGTCAGCATGGTGCCCGGAATTTACGAACAAACGCACACTTTGTTGATCCAAATGATTTCATGGCGATGGTTGCTAAACAGACTAATTCACGGATTGATTGGTACCAAGCACTTTTGACGCGGGTATATAAAGATTTGCCTGCTGTGGCGGTTAACTTTAATCAGGATAGTAATCAGCAAAACGTTGATCGAAACGAATTTGTTAACCAACAGGGAAAGGTAGTCAAGAAGACTGACTTTACTAAGAAGCAAAAACGGTTGTGGCATGATTACCAGCTAGTTCAGTATGATGTAACTGCTGGCCACCACTATGTTTTGCGGTATCTGAAATAAAGATTACCGAAAAAGGGACTGATGAGAAAAACTCATCAGTCTCTTTTGGGGTGTTATTCAATTGAATATAGCTTAATTGTTATGGGTAACAACGGCGTTTTGTGGTAGTTTACCAGACCAATCTTGGTAATTAACCTGTGAGCTACCAGAAATGGTTTCCCGATCCATTCCGTCACTGTCGACATGGTGGGTAATGCCCTTGCTATCGGTCCAACTGGCAACATCCCCAAGGCCAAGCTGAACTTCCCGGTGAACTGGAGTATTAGACTTAGCAGTTGCTTTGGTGGTAGTGGCGGTCTTGGTTGTTGACGTAGCAGTTAATGTGCTCTGGCTTTGACTGTTGCTAGCTTGGGTGGTCGTGCCTGAGTTGTGATTACTATGGTTAGTAGCAGCAGCTAGACTCGCCTTAGCACGAGAAGTAGCACTACTGCTTGTACTGCTTGCGGCGGTAGTACTTCCGCTTTGACTGTTAGTTTGAACACCACTAGTGGACTTACCAGTAGCTTGTTTTGTATTGGTAGTGGTTGCTAATTTATTAGCCTGATGATCATTTTTAGCTTTCGTATTCTTAGCAGTCTTCTTATTGCCTTGCTTAACTACCTTAGCACTAGTAGCTTCATTTGTTTTATGTGAATTTGGCGTAGCGTTAGTAGCACAACCAGCTAGACCTAGTGCCAACATGATTACCAATGAACTGTTTAGGATTTTTTTATTGAGCTTCATAATAAATAGCACCCCTTCCATAATTTTTAATCTTTAATTATTGAACATGCTAATTGTAACACGTTTGAAACAATTGTGTAACCTAATCGAAAGATTTTATTATAAATTGTAAAATTAAAGTTTAACTATACCGTCATTTACTGTTAATTGTGGATGAAATGACTTATCATAGGTGGTACTCAATTTTAATTAAGGGTGAAGAAGATGTCTAGTCAAAAATTTTATCATTGGTTGTTTTGGCCATTGGTACTACTGGTATTAGCCACGTTAATATTTGTTTGTACCAAAATTCAGTTTATCTTTAAGCCATTCTTGACCTTTATCTCGGTGGTCTTTGTACCGTTAATCACATCAGGCTTCCTATACTATATGCTTAATCCCATTTTGAAACTATTACTAAGGGTGCGGATTAAGGGACACAAGATTAATAAAGGGGTAGCCAGCCTGTTATTGGTAGCTCTACTGATCCTGGTGATTGTTTGGGGATTGATGATGCTGATTCCACCGGTAGTTAAGGAAATTACCACCCTCGTCACGCACCTTCCGCAAACGGTCAGTGGAATTCAAAATCTTTTAAATAACACCATTCAACATTCTGTATTTAAAGATGTTGATTTCAATTCCTTTTACCACCACTTAAACCACCAATTGGCTACCTATGCGCAAGCAATCTTAAAAAACTTATCGTCACGAGTAGGGGATATCGTAGGAACTGTCACTAACATCACTGTGATCACGATTACGGTGCCGGTCATGTTGTTTTACATGCTCAAAGATGGTTCCAAGTTGGTGCCGAGCATTCAGAGATGGCTTTCTCCACACCATGCTAAAGAAGTTAATCAGTTGCTAACCAAGATGAATAATACATTGTCGGCCTATATTTCGGGTCAGGTAATTGAGTGCCTCTTTGTCGGTGTTTGTACCTCGATCGGTTATTTAATTATCCGCCAACCATTGGCCCTTGTTTTAGGAATTGTGGCCGGACTATGTAACATCATTCCTTACATTGGGCCTTACATTGGAATCGCACCGGCCTTATTTGTAGCCCTGACGATGGCTCCCCGAAAATTAATTCCAGTAGTTATCGTGGTATTGATTGTCCAGCAAATTGATGGCAATATTATTTATCCAAATATCATTGGTAAGAGTCTCAAAATTCATCCATTGACGATTATCCTGCTCCTACTAGCGGCGGGTCATATTGCCGGGATCGCGGGAATGATCCTGTGTATTCCGTTTTATGCCGTGGTGAAAACGATCTGTGAATACTTCTTAGATATTTATCGGATTGAACACCCCGTCAAAGAGAAGTAATTTAAAAAGGTCGCCCAGTTCATTTTGAACTGGACGACCTTTTTAGGCTATTCATCGTCTTCAATTATTTTAATATAGTTGCCAGAAACGTATTTGTTAGGGCCAATCTGATACCAGGTAATTTCATTGTTATCGCTGAGCTTGCCGGCTAATTCGACGGTCGTACCATCACTAATTTTACTAATGGTTTTACCATAAGGGGCATCATAAACATCGATTGCCCGGCCAGGGATGTAGTCAATGATAGCTTTGATATTATGCAAGGGAAGGATTGTTAGCCGTTTAGCTAAACGGGAATCAATTTTTTCTTTCTTCGGGTTGAAAGGATTATCGACCACGTGCATCTGGTCATACTTGATCCATTGATTGGGGCCAATCTCATACCAAAACTCACCATCTTTGGTAGCAACCCGTTCGAAAGCCTTGACAGTAATGTCCTGGGGGAGGGGCTGACCGACTGGCATTCCCTTAACAGTATCATAAATGGTAGTAGGCGCATCTAAGGCAAGGAACATTTCAATATTTTGGACTTCTCCCCAGTTTTCTTTGCGGTAAAATACCTTGACGCTACGTTGCTTCATATCAAACGTTCCTTCCAAGGCGCCTTCGGTTTTAACATAGCGGTAATGAGGAAATTCCTTCTTAGGAACCTTGTAAAGTTGGCCAATAAGGCCGCGCAGCAGTTGTGGCACTACCAAGTTTGCTCCGGAATCGATGTCAATATAGTAGACCCAAATTGGGTTGCCGGTTTTGAATTGCTCAAACATAATTACACCCCGTCAAATTTAATCTTTAACTTCTATTATACAGCTTTTCCGATTTTGCTAACGATTCGGTAATAAAAAAATCCTTCCAACCTTTACGGAAAAGTTGGGAGGATTTTAAGCGATTTTATTGATGATTATTTATCATCGTTATCTGTGTTGGTATCGGCTGTTGCAACGGGGGCGGCAGCTACAACGCTAATGTTGCCGTCATCATCAAGCTTAGCAGCCAGGTTCTTAGTATCATTGTGATCAAGAACATAATCTGCAATTCGGTCTTCAATCTGTTCCTGGATAACCCGCCGTAATGGACGTGCTCCCATCTTCGGGTTGTAACCGAGATCAACTAACTTTTCATCGACATCTTCTGGAACGTCAATGTGCAAGCCACGATCCTTAAGCATATTGTTAACATCGTCAATCATCAAGTTAACGATCTTCATCAGGTCTGGCTTAGTGAGTGAGTTGAACTGAACGATATCATCGAACCGGTTCAGAAATTCTGGCTTGAAGTAGTTGGTTAGCTTATCAAGGATAGAGTGAGTACTGCCCTTGGATTCAGCGGCAAAACCAACGTTAGCTTCAGCATCACCAGTCCCGGCGTTAGAAGTCATGATGATGATCGTATCCTTGAAGGAAACGGTCCGACCCTGTGAATCAGTCAGCCGACCGTCATCAAGAATCTGCAAGAACATGTGCATAACATCTGGGTGGGCCTTTTCAACTTCATCGAGTAGGATCAAGCTGTACGGGTGCCGACGAACCTTTTCGGTCAATTGTCCGGCTTGTTCGTAACCAACATAACCAGGTGCGGCACCAATCAGCTTAGAAGTAGATGTTTTGTCCATATATTCGGACATATCGAACCGAATCATAGCATCCTTGGAACCAAAGAGCTGTTTAGCTAATTGCTTGGCCGTTTCAGTCTTACCGACACCGGTTGGCCCAACAAAGAGGAAGGAACCAATTGGCCGTCCGGACTTGTTTAAGCCAATCCGGTTCCGCCGAATTGCCCGCGCAATCTTGTCAACAGCCTCGTTCTGACCAATGATGTGTTGCTCCAACTTCTTATCGAGGTCCCGAAGTTGATTTTCTTCCTGCTTCTGCAAATCGCCAACCGGGATATTGGTCTTCTCTTCGACGATTTGCTGCATGTCCTTGACGGTTACCGTAGCCGTATCTTCGGTATGGTTTTCCTCTGCTGCCTTCTTAGCCTTGTTTAACTTGGTAACCTGATCACGGTAGAAGGCCGCCTTTTCATAATCCTGATTGTCAACGGCCTGTTGCTTGTGAGCTTCGGCCGTGTGAATTTCATTTTCAATTGTATTCGGGTCAGCAGTCTTTAAGGTCAGGTTCTTCCGTGAACCCGCTTCATCTAAGAGGTCGATGGCCTTATCAGGCAGGAACCGGTCTTGAATGTAACGGTCAGAAAGTTTAACGGCGGCAACAATGGAGTCGTCGGTGTACTTAACGTGGTGATAATCTTCGTAACGACTCTTGATACCATTCAGGATCTTAATCGTTTCATCGACGCTTGGTTCATTGACTTCTACTGGCTGGAACCGCCGAGCAAGGGCGGCATCCTTTTCAATCTTCCGGTATTCGTTTAAGGTTGTTGCACCAAGTAATTGGAAATCACCCCGGGCAAGGGCTGGCTTCAAGACGTTACCGGCATCCATGCCACCTTCGGCATTACCAGCACCCATGATTTCGTGGATTTCATCAATGAAGAGGATGATATTCTTGTTCTTACGAACCTCTTCCATTAATTGTTGCATCCGCTTTTCGAATTGGCCACGGATTCCGGTACCCTGAACTAGGGAAACAACATCAAGACGGATGATTTCCTTATTAGCTAGTTTTTCTGGGACTTCACCAGAAACAATGGCCTGGGCTAAGCCCTCAACAACGGCCGTCTTACCAACACCGGCCTCACCAATTAATACTGGGTTGTTCTTGGTCCGCCGATTCAGAATTTCAATGACCCGTTTAATTTCTTTATCACGGCCGATGACCGGATCAATCTTTCCTTGACGTGCCAGGTCGGTCAGGTTAATACCATACTGACCAAGAATACCTTTACCGCCACGACGGCCACCACGACGCTGACCTTGAGGACCAGCTGCTTGGCCGTTTGCACCGGCTGCTTGACGTTGCATGTTGTTCATAGCGTTCATGAAGTCTTCCATGCTTCCGAAGCTGAAGTTATTCATTCCGTTACCCCCATTCATCATGTTAGTTTGTAGGTTTTGTAATTTTTGATAGCAACTTTGACAGAGGTCGATTTGTGCCCGCTGCCCGTTGAAGTTCATTTGTAAATGAATTGTTGCGGGATTTTGATGACAAATTTGACAGAGCATCTTATAAATACCTCCTTAATAAGGATGCGAAAAGGTCGAAAATAGTTTGACCTTTCTTGACCATAACTACATTATACTTACTTTTTGTTATAGTGCAAGTCGAAAGCCTTAAATACAAATTCCTTGGTACACTAAGTAAATCATGAATGGTCAAACATTCATGATAAAGTTTAGCACTCTTTACTAAGGAATGCTAAAATAAGGGACGAAACGTTAGCAATTCATAATGGCTATATAAAGGTAAAGAAAAATGAGGTGAGAAGATGGCAGACATAGATTTTAAGCAGGAATTAGATGATTTACGAGCTGGTAAAATTAAACAATTTAAAATTACTCCCGAAAATTTCCAAGCATTTCAACGGGTTTATCATGCATATCCGTACCGAACTCAGATTGAAGGACAGGCACACATTGGTGGTAAGATTATTTACCATCTTCGTCAGCATTGATTGCCTAGCTGATCTTGTATTTAACGCTTACAATTGCTAAAATATACGTATCGAGGTGTATCAGCGGTAGATGGCCACTGATAATTATGTAAATCTGCTCGAAGGAGACTGATTAAGAATGGAAAAACGTGACTTTACAATTACTGCAGAAACTGGTATTCATGCTCGTCCAGCAACCATTTTGGTTCAGGCTGCATCCAAGTATGGTTCTGATATTACCCTGTCCTACGAAGGTAAGAGTGTTAACTTGAAGTCCATTATGGGGGTAATGTCCCTTGGTGTTGGCCAAAATGCTAAGGTTACCATTACTGCCAATGGCGACGACGAAAAGGATGCTTTGGATGCCGTTGCTGACACAATGAAAAAGGAAGGATTGACTGACTAATGTCATTACTGCTAAATGGGTTAGCAGCGAGCAGTAGTATCGCCATTGCTCCCGCTTATCTGTTAGTGGGGTCAGATTTATCCATTAAGAAACAGTGTACAGCTGATAAGAATCATGAAGTCATTCGACTTCGTGATTCTTTTGCTTTAACCACTAGGGAACTACGGCAAATTCGACAGCGTGCCCACCGGAATTTGGGACAACAAGCGGCGGCCGTCGTTGATACCCAACTGAAAATGTTAAATGATCCCATCTTCCTAGCCAATTTGGAGCGCTTGATCAAGCGTCATGGTTATACTGCTGAGTGGGCGGCTAAGGTAGTAAAGGACCATTACCTGACCCTTTTTGAACGAATGAATGATAATGATTACCTTGAATCTCGTGCCCTAGCAATTCAGGATGTCTATAAGCGGCTTTTGAGTCATTTAATGAAGGTGAAGTTACCTAACCTAGCTTTAATGGATCATCGTGCAATTATTGTGGCTCGCAACGTCACCCCAACTGATACGGCCCAATTTGACCGTCGTTATGTTGCCGGGTTAGTTACTGATTATGGAGGGCGTACCTCACATTTTTCTATTATGTCTAAGACCCTTTCGCTTCCAGTAGTAGTAGGTACTCATACCGCTACTAAACAGATCAGTAATGGTGATACCTTAATTGTTGATGGAATTCATGGCAAGGTTTTGGTACGTCCAAGTAAACAGCAGCTAGAACATTACCAGTTGTTAGCGGGGGAGTTTGCTCGTGAACAACAGGCGTGGGGAGCTCTTCGTAACCAACACACGGTCAGTGAAGATGGTCGTAAGTATGAAGTTGGCGCAAATGTTGGAACGCTCAATGACATTAAATATGCTCAGGACAATGGTGCTGAAGGAATCGGTCTACTACGGACAGAATTTCTGTACATGGATCAAACTAAGTTGCCGAGTGAAGAAAAACAATTTCGAGCTTATAAAAAATTTGTGACGGCCATGGGTCAACAACGAGTAGTCGCTCGGACATTGGATATTGGCGGCGACAAACGGTTAGGAATGGTGAAATTGCCGCATGAAGATAACCCCTACCTTGGCTTTCGGGCTATCAGGATTGGACTTGCCAAACCGGAAATCTTACGTCCCCAATTGCGGGCAATGCTCCGAGCTTCTGCCTATGGACGACTGGCGGTAATGTTCCCAATGATTGCAACTCCCGAGGAATTTATCCAAGCTCGCGATATTTTAGATGAGGAACAACAAAAGCTTCGACGAGCCGGGGTGGCCATTGCTGATAATGTCGAAGTAGGGATGATGCTAGAAGTACCATCCGCGGCAGTGATGGCAGATGCCTTTGCCCGAGACGTTGATTTCTTTAGCATCGGAAGTAACGACCTAATTCAATATCTTTTTGCTGCCGACAGGGGAAACTCGCGGGTTGCTTACCTTTATCAAGAACTACACCCGGCGGTTCTGCGTTTGGTTAAACGGGTGATTGACGCTGCCCATGCGGAAGGCAAATGGGTTGGCATGTGCGGTGAAATGGCCGGCAATCCACTGGCTACCCCATTACTGACGGCGATGGGATTGGATGAATTTTCAATGAACAGTGGCCAGATCTTGCGGATTCGTTCTTTAATTAGTCACCTTAATAATCGCCAGTTACAGCCGCTCGTCCACCGGGCTCTAGCTGCTCGTAGTGCCCGGGAGGTTAAGATGTTGGTAAAGGAGTATGTGCCAATTTTACGTAAAGATTAGATGTAGCCTTGGAGAAGGTTACGTCTTTTTTAATTTCTATTAGTAATGCTTGTCACGGTTGTGAATTGATCATAAAATGGTATGAAATGTTAATTTCGCGTCTAATTAATTAAATGCGGTTAAAATTATAAAAATAAGGAGAGCAATTAGTTTGAATATCGGTCTTTTTACAGATACATATTTCCCGCAAGTCAGTGGGGTTGCTACTTCCATTAAGACTCTTCGCGACGAACTGATTGCCCAGGGGCATCATGTCTATATTTTTACCACGACGGATCCCCAAGCAAAGCATGATGATGTAGCGGCGGGAATTTATCGTTTTCCAAGTATTCCCTTCGTGTCCTTTACGGAGCGTCGGATTGCAATTCGGGGCGCGTTTCGTGCGGTTAAACTGGCTCGGAAGTTTAAACTCGACATTGTCCATAATCAAACCGAATTTGCGCTGGGAATGATTGGTAAGCTGGTGGCTCATGAACTAGAGATCCCATGCTTGCATACTTACCACACAATGTACCAGGACTACCTGCACTACATTGCTAATGGGCATATCGTTAAGCCCCGCAACGTTGCAACTTTTGTTCGACTTTATATGAAGAGCATTGACGGAGTAGTTGCCCCGAGCAAACGGGTTCTCGACACATTAAGAAGCTACCATGTCACTGCGCCAATTCGTGTCATCCCAACGGGAATTAATTTACGGGTTTACCGTCAACGTGATTCGAAGGCCCAACGTCTACGCTTACGCCAGAAGTATGGTTACCGAGCAGAAACACCGGTGCTTTTATCACTTAGTCGCTTGGCATACGAAAAGAATATCCATGCTCTAATCGCGGCTATGCCGGATATTATTGCCCAGAAACCTACTGCCCAGTTGCTGATTGTGGGGGATGGACCCGCTCGACAAACTTTGGAACGTCAGGTCCGTCAATTGAAGCTGACTAACCATATTCAATTTGCCGGGGAGATCAATAATGACCAGGTTTATCATTATTATCAGATGGCAAACGTCTTTGTTTCGGCTTCCGATTCAGAGTCACAGGGATTGACCTATGATGAAGCTCTGGCATCTGACTTACCGATTGTCGTAATGCGGAGTAAATATACCGACGAATTGATTGATGATCCGGCAATTGGGGTTAGCTTCCAGAAACAGGAAGACTTAGTTCGGGGGGTAATTTATTACCTTAACCATCAGGATACCGAAGAATCACATTCAAAGCGACAGACAAAATTGCATGATATTTCGGCAGCGGTCTTTGCCCAACGAGTTGTTCGATTTTACATGGATTGTCAGATTGAATTTGCGCAACATCAGAAGACTAAGACTAAACATCGGTTCTTTCATCGAATCCGGAGGGGTTAAGAATGCTTAAAATTACCATGTTTTCATCTGCGGAAAAGGTAGCTGGTCAAGGGGTCGGCAGTGCTTACCATGAATTGATAAATCTATTGCGGAATAATTTTAAAGATCAATTTGATATTGCAGTTAACCGTTACCGAACTAGTGATATAAGTCATTATCATACTATTGACTTGCCATTTTATCTTTCGACCTTTTCCAAAAAACGTGGCCGTAAAATTGGCTATGTTCATTTTTTGCCGGAAACGTTAGAGGGCAGTCTGAAGATTCCTCAACCTTTTCGAGGGATCTTTTATCATTATGTGATTGCTTTTTATAAAAGAATGGACCATTTAGTAGTGGTCAATCCATCTTTCATTGATCAATTAGTGGCCTATGGGATTCCACGGAAGAAGATTACTTATATTCCTAACTTTGTTGACAATGATCGCTTTCACCCCGTGACAGCTGCTCGCAAAGCCCAACTGCGTGATAAATTTGGTTTGCCCCAAAATCGTTTTGTTGTGTTAGGTAGTGGCCAAATTCAAGAGCGTAAGGGGGTCCCCGATTTTATTCGTCTGGCAAGGCAAAATGAAGATGTTCAATTTGTGTGGGCTGGAGGCTTTTCTTTTGGACGTTTGACCGATGGCTACCATGAGCTGAAACAAGTAGTAGAAGATCCACCTCAGAACCTGCGCTTTACGGGAATCGTTTCTCGGGATAAAATTGCTGAGTTGAATAACGCGGCCGATCTTTTTCTTTTGCCATCATATAATGAATTGTTTCCAATGTCGGTATTAGAGGCTTTCAGTTGTGGGACGCCAGTGATGCTTCGTGACCTGGATCTTTACCATTCGATTATTGATGGCGATTATGAGCCGGCTGCCGATGTTACCGAGATGCAGATGAAATTAACCTTATTGCGTAATGATCCGGCACGGCTAGCTTATTGGCGGCACCAAGCACATTTAGCAGCACAACGTTACTCTAAGGAGCACTTGGCAAAGGTTTGGTACCATTTTTACCTGCAGCAAGCCAAGGAGGGACAGACTCGTGAGTAGACGAAACTGGTTAGTATTAATTACAATGCTCTTAATCGGGGTTGTAATTATTGCCTATTCATTGCGTACCGTTAACCTGAGCTTATTGATTACTCAGATTAATACTCTGAATTGGGGCTGGATGTTGGTTGCTATTCTATGCATTTGTCTTTACCTTGGCCTTGAGGGAGTCGTGGTGAAGATCTTTATGAGTAAACGACGACATGATTTCTCCTGGAAAGATGCCTTGCGCTTACCGCCAATTGAGCAGCTCTTCAACGGGATCACTCCCTTTTCTACGGGTGGACAACCAGCACAATTAGTAGCAATGCTTCAATCAGGAGTTGATGGTGGGCAAGCTAGCTCAGTCCTTTTGATGAAATTTGTTGTCTTTCAGGCAATGATTGTTATTAATTTTTTGATTAGTCTTTTGATAGGCTTTCATTTTATTGCGGAAAAGTTACACGCTTTATCTCTTTTAGTTATTTTTGGTTTTTTGGTCCACTTGAGCGTGATTGTTGGGTTGCTTTTGGTAATGTATTGGTACCGGTTTACCAAGAAGGTAATGAATACCTTAATCCGTCCCGTGGCTTTTTTTGTTAAAGCGGAACGGTATGAAAAAATGAAGATCCGCTTGAACGAAATGGTGGATTCCTTTTACCAGGAAAGTCTTAAAATGAAGGAACAGTATAAGATGATGGCGTGGGTTTGTGTTGTAACTCTCTTCCAGCTGATGTTCTATTACTTAATTCCGTATTTTATTTTGCTAGCATTGGGAGTTCAGCATATTAATGTTGTGATGGTAGTTAGCCTACACGTGTTAATCTTTATGATTATTTCACTATTCCCAATTCCTGGTGGTGCTGGTGGTGCCGAATATAGTTTTTCCGTTTTATTTGCTAGCTTTGTTCATTCAAATACTAAACTAGTATTGGCAATGATTTTATGGCGTTTAATTACGTATTATTTCGGAATGATTGCGGGGATGGTTGCCTTAGTGATTAAACCGGATCGGGTTCATCCTGATGAGTGAAATATCAAATTTGTGGTTATGTACTTTCTGTGTATTTAAAAACGAGAAGGCTTGAGAGAAGTGTTGCTTTTCTTTTGGCCTTTTTGATTTAAATGAAATTAGTTGAAGTAATGGCAGGTGCATAGTAGGCTTAATTATTGGAAGGGAGAAAATTTTTAATGGGGACTTCACAATTAGTGACGATTATTCGTCGGTTAAATGCAATGCGGTTTGATGAGACTGGTAATCGGCAGCGACGAACTTTTGAAGAATTTGGAGTTCCAGTGTGCGAAGTAACCTATATTCATGACCGTCAAGAGTATATTTATGTTCGCTTCCGGCCGCATGAGCGCTTTCGCTTTGATAATATTGATCTTGTTGCAATTGAGGTTTTTAATTGTCTTTATGATTTTAAAAACACTTTTTAATGAAAAAAGTGTTGACGAAATTATAAATGATTGGTATATTAGTACATGCTGTTGCGGGGAAGTGATTAGCGATGGCTAGTTTGTTTCTTCAAAATGGCTATTGACAGATCTAGATAGATTTGTTACTATAATAAAGTTGTCTCGTGAGTTTATTAATTATAATAGTTTGAATAAACTATTGACTAATCATCATTGAGATGATAAAATATGTTTGCTGTTTAGGCACTGCTTAAGCAGTATGGTAGACCTTTGAAAACTGAACAAAGTTTCGACAAATCAAATGTGTAGGGTCTCTGATCACTTCTGTGATTGGAGCAAAACATTTGCGAAGTCAATTCGCTTAATACTTTTAAATTTGAGAGCTATCTCAACAAAGACGTTAGAAGTAACAGGCTTCATTGGCTTTTTGGCTTCTTTAATTCCATTTAAACCGGCAGTTAAACATGCAGCTAACAATAAGTATGGGTACTTACTTGCATCCCAATGCATAGGGGTGCGTGAATTATCCCGAGATTTAGTCTGAATTATTTCAAAGGCTTCTTTAGCAGTCATACCCTTTTTCTTCAGCTCTTTAAATGCATTTAAGCCTTCAACATCAACGTAATCTTTCATAGAAGAATAATCTGGATTAACCACTGACAAGCTACTTGACCGTGAGAAGGAATTGAAGGAACAATTGTTTAACTTACGTTTCCAGTTAGCAACCGGCCAATTGGAAAACACTGCAAGTCTGAAGCAAGTACGTAAGGATATTGCACGGGTTAA
>NZ_JBFLGB010000035.1:0-17201 GCF_041859915.1 Limosilactobacillus sp. | reverse complement strand
TTAACATCCGTGGTCATACGAGTAACTAAACTGGAACTTGAAAACTTATCAATGTTTTCAAAAGAATAGTCTTGGATATTGTAGAACATATCTTTACGCAAATTAGAAGCAAAACCAGCGGTAAAACCTGGAATGGCTTCCAGCTTATCTAAGGTTCCACCAGTATGTCCAAGACCCCGGCCAGAAATCATCGGTACTGGGATGCCGGTTGCCGCCACCATTGCTGCTAGTGGCAAACTAACCTTGTCACCAACACCCCCGGTTGAGTGCTTATCGACTTTGATTCCCGGAATTTGACTGAGATTCAGTTGTTCTCCAGAATGCATCATTTTCATTGTTAGGCTAGTTTGTTCTGTACTGGTCATCCCTTGAAAATAAATTGCCATTAAAAGAGCACTCGTTTGATAATCAGGAATCGTGCCATCAACCACACCATCAATGAAAAACTGCAACTGTTCGTCTGTTAAAGTCTGGCCATTACGTTTAGCATCAATGATGTCGACCATTCGCATTGCAACCTCCCCCCTTCCTAATTAGTCATTACTAATTTCCTTGTAAAAGCTAGTCCCTCGAACACTAGCAACATTAAAGTTATCTAGAATTGTTGCTCCTAAGTCAGAGAAGGTCTTACGCAATCCTAATGACTGATTAGTCTTATTCATGGATGGAGAATAAGCTAATAACGGAACGTTTTCACGAGTATGGTCGGTGCCCCGGAAGCCAGGGTCGTTACCATGGTCAGCTGTAATCATCAATAAGTCATCCGGCTTCATTTCCTTTAAAACGGTCCCTAATCGTTTGTCAAAGTCCATCAGTGCCTGACCAAAGCCTTTAGGGTTACGCCGGTGTCCATACATGGCGTCAAAATCTACCAGGTTAGTGAAGCAGAAGCCATTAAAGTCTTGTTTCATAACCTCGTCCACGTGGTCCATTCCGTCCATGTTACTTTCGTTATGGTAACCACGATCAATTCCTTGACCAGAGAAAATATCATTAATCTTACCAATACCGATCACGTCGTAACCTGCTTCACGCAACCGATCCATATCAGTCTTGCCAATTGGCTTTAAGCTAAAGTCATGACGATTTGCAGTTCGGGTAAAATGATCTTTGTCAGGGCCAACGTAAGGTCGAGCGATAATTCGTCCAACTGTGTACTTTGGACCGTTAACTAGGGTCCGGGCGTATTCACAGATCTTGTAAAGTTCCTTTACCGGGATAACGTCTTCATGGGCAGCAATCTGCATTACAGAATCACCAGAAGTATAAAGAATTAACTCCCCAGTTTTCATTTGCCGTTCTCCATAATCATGAATAACTTCTGTACCGGAATATGGCTTATTAACAATTACCTTACGACCAGAGAACTTCTCTAATTTATCAACAATTTCTTGTGGAAAGCCGTTTGGAAAAGTTGATAATGGCTTAGTAACCGGCAGTCCCATCATTTCCCAGTGACCATCCATGCTATCCTTACCGGCAGAAATCTCTTCCATCTTGCCGTAATCACCAATGGCCGGATTGGCAACCGGTACACCTTCAATCGGAGTGTCACGAAGATTGCTGATCCCCATCTTAGCCAAGTTAGGCAGTTTTAAGTTACCCTTATAAAATTCACCAACGTGACCCAGGGTGTCGGCACCAAGATCATCAAACTTAGCAGCATCGTGAGCGGCACCAGTACCAACGGAGTCCATTACAATTACAAATACACGTTTATAAGCCATCTTTGTCCCTCCATTTTATTGATTATCGCTAATAATTAATCTTGTTGGCCTGCCTCTTCAAGAATTTTGACAGAAGCAGAAACCCCGAGGCGATTAGCACCGGCCTCAATCATTCCATAAGCCTCGGCCAGGCTATGAATCCCACCAGCAGCTTTAATCTTGAACTCTGGGCCAACAGTTGCCCGCATCAATTTAACGTCTTCTACTTTGGCACCAGAAGTAGAGAATCCAGTAGAAGTCTTAACAAAGTCAGCGCCGCCTTTAACCGTTAATTCACAGGCACGCTTTTTTTCGTCATCAGTTAATAGGCAGTTTTCAATAATTACCTTAAGCAACTTGCCCTTTTCGTGAGTTGCTTCGGCAACGGCTCGAATATCATCTTCAACCGCTTGGTCATTGCCACCCTTTAATTCACCAATGTTAATTACCATGTCAATTTCATCGGCTCCATCTTGGATAGCCTGCTGAGCTTCAAAAACCTTGCTGGCCGTCGAAGTAGCCCCAAGAGGAAAACCAATTACGGTACAAGTATTAATATCAGTCCCCGCTAAGCCTTTATGAACCCGTTGAACCCAATAAGGGTTAATGCAAACAGAAGCGGTATTGTACTTCCGTGCTTCAGCAATTGTTTGGTCAATCATCTCAGCAGTAGCTTCTGGCTTTAACATTGTGTGATCCATGTATTTAGCTAGTTGTGCTTGTGTTAACTTCATCTGTAATGTCTCCTTTGAATGCGTTTTCATTTGAATACGTTTATAGTTTAACAATTATTTGCACGTTTGTCCATATATTTTTTGAACATTTTTCCATAGTGATTATATACTGTTAATTTGCAATTAATATAATTAATAGTTTAATAATTTAATGCTAGTGCTTGATCAGTAGTGATCTTTACAAAAAACAAAAGAGTCAGGCTACAGCAATTAAATAATTACCAGCATAGCCTGACTTTAAATCAAAATAGATCTCCAAAACTCAAATAAATCAAACTCTGGAGATCTATTTATAATATTTAATTAACGTCGTCGACGGTTGCCATAAAAGCCACCGGTAACGTGATACTTTCGTCGGTAAACAATGTCGCCAACAAATGCTGCTACCGCAATAATCAAGTAGACCCACCGGTTAAGCCGCGGGTTGACGATATTTGGCAATAACGAAACCAGCATATAGACGGCTAACCAAGCCACTAAACCAAAGGCAACAGTCAGTACTCGGAACCACATTGGTTTAGTTTGAACCCATTTACCATCTTTATTCCTAGTTGGTTGCAGCTGCATTGCGACATAGCCATACAAAATCCCACCAAGAATCGCTACCAGCAAGATTGCCGTAATTCCACTGCTTCCAGCTCGACTGCTTCGCATTGCTAATGGTGACAGCCAGAACATCAAGAAATACATAAAAGTGAAGATGCTCAGAAAGATTAAAGTATTATCAATTGCTAATAATTTAATTGAGCGTCTAGTCATATGCTGGGTACTTGGTTTAGGATGTTTTAACTCCTTAGCCCGGTCCGTTGGAGTCCCAAAGAGTGTTTTGGCGGTCTTACCTTTCTTTTGCCCAGCAACTAATTGTTCAGCAGTTTCCTTCAACATAGCTGGTTGCTTTTCACTAGCTACCCCTTGACGGTCCAACTGCTTATTTAATTGGTACATAAATTCTTCATTCTTACGAGTTAAATGGTACTCGCTAAATGTATTATCTTGGGCTTGACGCTGGGCCTTAATATGCTGCTTTTGGCGTTGTCCGGCCGCAGCGTTACGTGCTCTTTCTTCGCTCACAAATAAGCTCCTCTCGTTTCGTTTTTTATCGTGTTTTATCAAACATTGAAGCGGAAGTTAACAATATCGCCATCTTGCATGACGTAATCTTTACCTTCCAAACGGAGCTTGCCGGCTTCCTTAACAGCGGCAGCTGAACCAAGCTTGTCCAGGTCGTCAAAGCTCATAACTTCAGCTCGAATGAAACCTCGTTCAAAGTCAGAGTGAATAATTCCGGCAGCTTGTGGAGCTTTAGTTCCCTTCTTAAAGGTCCAAGCACGTGTTTCAGGGCCACCAGCCGTAAAGAAGGTCTCCAGTCCCAAGAGCTTATAAGCTGCCCGAATCAACCGATTTAAACCAGGTTCTTTGACTCCTTCCATTTCTAGAAAGTCAGCCTTATCAGCGTCATCCATTTCAGCAATCTGTTCCTCAGCCGCTGCCGCAATACCAATAACTTCACCGTCACCCTTGACGTGTTTCTTAATAGCGGCCATGTATTTGCTGTGGTCAGGATCAGCCATGTCGTCTTCAGAAATGTTAGCTACGTAAAGGACGGGCTTACTAGTTAAAAGGAAGAGGCCTTTAACAATTTTCTTTTCATCATCAGAAAAATCAATGGACCGTGCACTCTTACCAGCTTCCAGGACAGGCTTGATCTTGTTCAGCACTGCCAGTTCCGCCAAAGCCTTCTTGTCACGTCCTTTAGCAGCCCGCTGAACCTTCCCCAAACGCTTATTAACGGCATCAAGGTCGGCCATGATCAGCTCCAGGTTAATAGTATCAATATCTTCAACCGGGTCCACCTTACCAGAAACCGTGGTAATATCGTCATCATCAAAGGCCCGAACCACGTGAACAATTGCATCAGTCTGACGAATATTTTCTAGAAACTTGTTACCAAGTCCTTCACCTTTACTAGCACCTTTTACAATTCCGGCAATATCGGTAAATTCGAAAGTAGTTGGAACAATTTTCTTTGATGGAATCAATTCGTTAATTCGGTCGAGTCGTTTGTCTGGTACCTCGACCATCCCAACGTTTGGATCAATAGTAGCAAACGGGTAGTTAGCCATTTCAGCACCCGCTTTAGTAATTGCGTTAAACAGCGTTGACTTACCGACGTTTGGTAAGCCGACAATTCCTGCAGTTAATGACATGAATAATTCACTTTCCTTTTCAAATAATTGACAACTTTTATTTTAAGCTATCCAAAGTACTTTGTGGACACTTACATTAAAATTTATTGACCTTCCTGGTGAGCATGTTCCAAGACCTTCTTAAGGCCTTTATCAAATTTCTGTCGGGTCATCATCACCACGTGGCCACAACCCTGGCACTGAATCTTAATATCCGCACCGACCCGGGTAATTTGCCAACGGTTAGTTCCACAGGGGTGCGGCTTCTTCATCATTACAATATCTCCTTTGTCATAGGTTGCCAATGTAATCCCTCCTAATCCAATGAAATATTAAGCAATTCTAGAATACGCGTCAAATCAGCAGTTGATGAATACGGAATTTCAATTTTACCGGTTCCCTTTTTACGGCTTGGAGCCACCGCAACCTTCGTACCAAACTTACTCTGGAGTTGGTTTTCAGCTTCCCGAAGATAAACTGGTTTACGCCGAATTTGACGATGCTTCTTTTTAACGGTGGTGCCATTCATCTTAGCAACTAATTTCTCCAGTTGACGAACGGTCAGGTTTTGCTTGACTGCCTGCTCAGCTACCTTGGTTAGTTGACGTTTATTCTTCAGTCCTAAGATTGTCCGGGCTTGCCCCATTGAAAGTTGACCGGCATTCAATGCCTTCTTAACAGGGGTAGGTAAGCCCAACAGTCGCAAATAATTAGCGATATAAGGTCGACTCTTGCCCAATTTAGCCGCTACCTGAGCCTGAGTCAAGGAAAGCTTATCCATCAAGGTTTGGTAAGCCTGGGCCTCTTCTAGGGGAGTTAAGTCTTCACGCTGAAGATTTTCTAGAACAGCCACTTCCATCATTTGTTCATCACTCATTGTTCGAACAATCGCTGGGATAGTCGATTGTTTAGCAATTTTAGAAGCACGAAATCGCCGTTCACCGGCAACTAGCTCGTAGCGTTCCACTTGAGGATCCGGCTGCCGTAAAATAATTGGTTGAAAGACTCCCGACTTCTTGATTGAAGCTGCTAGTTCATCTAAGCCCGTTTTATCAAAAGTACGACGCGGTTGGTAAGGATTAGTGCGAATCACTCTTAATGGAATCTTCTGTACACTCTCCGTGGTTGCTGGTTCAGTGACCGAATTTTCTTCAAAAAGGGCTTCAATTCCACGGCCCAGAGCATTTGTCTTACGCTTTGCCATGCTTTGCCAGTACCTCCTTCGCTAACTGTTGGTAAACCTGTGCACCTGTCGACCGTCGATCATAATCCACAATTGCTAAGCCATGACTCGGTGCTTCGGATAAGCGAACATTACGGGGAATAATTGTTCGATAAACTAAGTTGCCAAAAGCTTTTTGTACTTCTGCATTGACCTGTTGACCAAGGTTAGTTCGTCGATCATACATGGTTAAAAGTACCCCCTCAATCTTCATATCGGGATTGAAGTGTTTGCGAACTAAGTTAATCGTATTTTGTAATTGACTTAACCCTTCCAAGGCATAATACTCACTTTGCACGGGAATCAAGATTGAGTCTGCCGCCGTAAAAGCATTAATTGTCAAGAGCCCTAACGATGGCGGACAATCTATCAAGATGAAATCATAATGATTACGAATATCCCCAAAGGCGTCTTTTAATCGCGTTTCCCGAGCCATTAAGTTGGTAAGCTCTACTTCGGCACCAGACAAAGCAATCGTCGTTGGGGCGATATCTAAACCCGGGTGACTAGATGGCTGGATAACCTCCTTAAGCGGAACGTCATTGATGAGAACATCATAGACGCTCTTTTTAATGTTACGTTTTTCAATTCCTAATCCGCTAGTCGCATTACCCTGGGGATCCAAATCAATCAGAAGAACCCGCTGCTTCAGATCAGCAAGGCACGCCCCTAAATTAACACTTGTGGTGGTTTTCCCTACGCCACCCTTTTGATTGGCTAAGGCAATTACTGTCGCCATTTTGCTGCCTCCTCACTGCTGCTTTGGAATTTCAATGGTAATTTGATAAGCATCCTTAGTATTCTTTTCGTGTGTGGTAAGCCTAAATCCATTAGCGGTTGCCAACTTAATCGATTTTTTAATCGTGTTTAGGGCAATTCGACCATCCGTAACTTTCTTAGCGGACTTGGTAGTCTTCTTACCCCGTTTTTTGTTCCGGGCTTTTTTCGCTTTAGTTGAAGTTGATGCCTGCTTAGCTGTTTCTCGAGCCGCTGCCTTCTGTTTAGCGACAACGGATGGAATTGGGCGGCCAAGCAACTTAGCTACTTCATCTTCTGTCTGTCGAACGGTTAAATGTTCGTTGACAATTCGCATTAACATGGTTCGCTGCTGCTTTTCGTTGAGGTCCAATAGGGCCCGACCATGCCGTTCCGAAATACGATGATCAAGGATGGCCGTTTGCACCGGCGTAATTAATTTTAAAAGGCGTAATTTATTTGCCACAAAGGACTGACTCTTACCCATTCCCTTAGCCAGCGCCGCCTGTGTTAAATGGTTAAGATCCATCAATTGCCGGTAGGCTTGAGCCTCTTCGACTGAACTCAGCTGTGCTCGTTGAAGGTTCTCAACTAGCGCCAGAGAAGCAGCTTCCTCATCCGTCATCTTTCGTAGAATTGCTGGTGCAGTTTCCCAATTTAGCATTTTCATTGCCCGAAAGCGGCGTTCACCAGCGATAATTTCGTATTTAGCTGGTTCATATTCTCGCAAGACAATTGGTTGCAACAATCCATGTTCTTCAATTGTATGGGCTAATTCACGAAGCCCATCCTGGTCAAAAACCTTTCGTGGTTGATAACGATTAGGCACAATTTGATCAAGTTTAATATTGACAACCTTATTTTTACTATTATTAGATTCACTCTTACCAAAATTAAACAGCGAAAATGGCATAAAACTACTCCCCCTTACCTATTATTGAATTGGCTTTTTGTTTGGTACGCCTGGACGCCGCGGATACCTAGCCGGTGTTGGTGCTATTTTATCAATCATAATAATATTACGTTCTTCGTTGATCTTTGGCAGAAGTAATTTTACCGTCTGTCGAACCTGACCGCCGAGTTTTTGGATAGCTACCTGGGCTTGTGCCAGTTCTGTCGGTGCTGCCAAAGCTTTATAAGCAATAAACTCGCCACCAACTTTAACCGCTGGCAGGCACAATTCGCTTAACACAGACAAGCGAGCAACGGCCCGCGCCGTCACTACATCAAATACTTCTCGGTGAGAACTTTTCTTAGCACTAAAATTTTCGGCTCGATCGTGAATCAGGCGAACAGCAGTTAGGCCAAGTTGATCTACCAATTCTTCCAAAAACTTAATACGTTTATTTAGTGAATCCACAATAGTTACTTTTAACTGTGGAAAGGCAATTTTTAATGGTAGTGATGGAAAGCCAGCACCCGCCCCAATATCGCAAAGGGTTAATGCAGCGGTTTGCAAACGCGGCTCGGCCAATGCACCAATAATCGAATCATAAAAATGCTTAAGGTAAACTTCCTTTTCATCTGTAATTCGAGTTAAGTTAACGTGGTGGTTAGCCGTGATTAACAATTGATAATACTTAGCAAATTGTTCCATTTGAGCAGTGGTTAACTTGATTCCATGATCAGCTAACCGTTGCTGAAATTGTTCAGGGTTCATCTATTTTAGCTCCTTTCGTGAAACAACAATTGTTTCACGTACCCTTTTACTGTACCGTAAAATAGTCTTGGTTTCAACCATCATAGCAAATCGCCTAACCAATATTTCCTGGGAAATAATTTATAAAAAATAAGAAGCGGCCAGCGAGAAAATATTTTCTCCCTAGTCGCTTCGGTGAAGATGCTTTAATTATTTTACTTCTTCAAGAATTCCGGATCTTCAAAAGCTGGATGTGGATCTTGGTAGAAGCCTTGTCCTGACTCTTGACCGACATGATCAGCATCTACCATCGTCTTCAATTTGTCAGCGATTCGTTGATGAATTGGTTGGTCAGTAGACTGAGCCAGATTCTCTTCCATCTGTAATGGTGTTCGCAAGCCTACCATATCAAGAATCATGAATGGTCCCATTGGTGAATTAGTAGAAATCATCCAATCTTTATCAATGGTTTCAGGGTCAGAAACTCCATTTGCCCACAGTTGGAGTGCTGCCCCAATTAATGGCATTAAAACCGCATTGAGAACATAACCATGCTGTTCCTTATGTACTTCAATTGGTACCATCTTAATAGCTCGAGCAAAGTCAACTACTTCTTGGTAAACTTTTGGATCAGTCTGATCGGTTCCCATAATTTCTGCAACATTGAACTTCCAAATCTTATTAGCAAAGTGCATGTGAAGAAACTTCGTTGGTCGGTCAACGTACTTTACTAATTGACTTGGAATAAAAGACGAGGAATTACTTGCAAAGACAGTTTTTGCCGGAGCTACTTTTGACAGCTCTTGATAAAACTTTTCCTTTAGATCTAATGATTCTGGTAAAGCTTCAATGACGTAATCGGCATCAGCAACTGCTTCTTTCAAATCAGTAGTAACCTTAACAATATTATCTAGTCCGGCTTGAAACTGCGCATCAGTAAGCTTCATATCACGCTGATAGTCTTCCTTCAATGCCTTAATCCGCCGAGTTGCAGTATCAATATGATGATTATAAACAGTTACTTGAAAGCCACTTAAAGCAATCTGATAAGCAATCTGACTGCCTAATACTCCAGCACCAGCAACCGTTATTTTCTTAAAAGCCATAAATATCACCTCATCAACCTATTTCTTCAAAAATTCAGGGTCACGATATGCTGGATGTGGATATTGGTAGAAGCCAGCACCATCAGTTGTTCCAGTCTTGCCAGCATCAATCATCGGTTGCAGTTTATCAGCAATTTGCTTGAATAATTCGGTATGACGAGTTTGGTAAAGACCTAGTACAATATTTTTAACTGTCCGTAACCCAACATCATCCAACATGGCAAAAGGTCCAACTGGTGCGCCGGTTGAAATCATCCAATCCTTATCAACCGTCTCGGGGTCAGCTACACCCTTCACCCATAAGTTCAAAGCACTGACCACGAATGGAATCAACAATGAGTTTAGGACATAACCAGGTTGTTCCTTATGAATCTCAATTGGCACCATCTTAATGTCATGCGCAAAGTCAACTACCGCTTGAAAGACAGCCGGATCCGTCTGATCAGTACCCATAATCTCGGCCACATTACATTTCCAAATCATATTAGCAAAGTGCATATGAAGAAACTTTGTCGGTCGATCAACATATTTAACCAGTTGACTTGGAACCATAGTTGAAGAGTTGCTGGCAAAGATTGTCTTTGCTGGAGCTACTTTTGATAACTGCTGGTAGAACTTTTCCTTAATATCTAACCGCTCTGGCAATGCTTCAATTACGTAATCCGCATCGCTAACAGCTGTTTTAAGGTCAGTAGTGAAGGTTAAATTATTAAAGCCGGTTTGGAATTCCTCATCACTTAAGCCCAGATCATGTTTATAACTGTCTCTTAGCGCGAGAATCCGCTTTTTTGCTGCTTCAATGTCCAAGTCATAAGCAATTACTTTGAAGCCGTTCAAGGCCGTCTGATAGGCAATCTGGCTACCTAAGACCCCAGTTCCGGCAACGGTAACGTTCCGAAAAGTCATAATACCAACTCCTTAGTGAATGTTTTAACAATCTACCTCTTTAAGTTTATCATAAAAGCGCTTTCAAGTTTAGCTAAAGTAAACAAAAAGAGAAAATTGACCTCTTTAGTCAATTTTCTCTTTTATCAAGCTTACTATTTCATCTTGCTAACTTCTTCTAGGAACCACTTATTGAAGTACTTAGCATCAATATCTACACAGACTTCAGCATTGGTCTTACCATCATGATAAGCACCACGGATATCACCAACCAAAGCACCAATGGCTGGACCAGAAGTCTGAACATCAACCCACATCTTCTTAGTTGTGAAGGCTTCGGGGTGCAGCAAGTAGAAGATTGTGTTAACGTCATGCATTGGCCGTCCTGCAGCTGTTCCATCATTATAATGGGTAATCAGGCCGTGTAACATCTTCCCGGTTTCGTTCATCGTTCCCAATTTTTCAATTGTTTCCTTAGTCAGCAAAGCCTTCAAAGTAACATCCAAGCCAACCGTTACAATTGGAATACCAGCATTATACATAATCCGGGCAGCATCTGGATCAGTGAAGACATTAAATTCGGCACAACTGGTCATGTTACCACCAGACAAGGAACCACCCATGGCCACGATCTTCTTAATGTGACTCTTAACCTCTGGATATTCACTAAACAGTAAAGCAATATTGGTATAAGAACCAGTTGGTACCAAGGTAATTTCATCTTCGGCCATGATAGCATCGTGTAGTGCCTCAACCGCGGTCTTATTAATTGGTTTACCATAGTCGTCACCAAAGTCATAACCAGGCATACCAGACTCACCGTGAATTCGAGCAGCATCTTCAAATGGTTTAATCAATGGCTGTTCAGCTCCAGCGGCTACCGGGATTTCTTTATCCTTACCAAAGAAGTGAACAATCTTTAATGCGTTAGTCGTCGTTTTATCAACAGTAACGTTTCCGGCAACCGCAGTTACCAACTTCAAGTCAATGGCTGGATCATTAATAGCCATCGTCAAAGCGGCAGCATCATCAATTCCAGGATCAGTGTCCATAATAATCTTCGTAGCCATAATTATTTCCTCCTCAAAATGCAAGCGTTTACGAAATAATGGTTAAAAAAAGCAGCCTTCATAGCTGCTTTTCAATTTTACCAAACAAACAGACCAACAAAGGCAGCTGACAATAGTGATACCAAAATACCGGAAAGTAAGAGGTAACCAATGTTAGAAGCAATGTAATCATTATCTTCCTTGCTTGCTAGGCCTTTGAAACAACCAATAATCATACCTAAAGTACCAAAGTTAGCAAAAGATGTAACGAAGGTAGTTAGAACGGCTTTTAAGTGTTCTGGATAGTGGTTAATTACACCAGAAACCTTACCCATAACAACGAATTCGTTCGTAACCAACTTCATTCCCATATCCTGGGAGAGCATCCATGCCTGGTGTACTGGCAGGCCAAGTAACCAGGAGAATGGGAACATGATAACACCCAGAATGCTTTCCAAAGACAATGGCTTCCAGAACAAGGCTAAGATCTTATCAATCAGGGCAGCTAAGGCAACGAAAGCAACAACGTTAGCGATAATAATCAGAATCAGTTTACCAGCACCCAAGATGGAGTCACCCAAGAAACTGAAGAATGGTTCCTTCTTACCGTTATCAGTAGCACTAACTTTTTCAATTGTGTCGTCTTCTGGAGCAACATTAACTGGGTTCAACATACTAGTCGCAATCAATGCGTTCATAATGTTGATTGGAACAGCTGTCAAAATGTACTGACCAGGCATCATTAAGATATATGAACCAAGAATAGAAGCGGTAACACAAGACATTGACATCATAGCCAAAGTTAAGTTACGTTCCTTACTCATCTTCCGAATCTGCATACCAGAAACGGCCAGTACTTCAGTGTTTCCTAAGAACATCATTTCAACAGCGAAGAAAGATTCAAACTTCGGTTGACCAGTAATGTAGGAAAGCCCACGTCCGATCCACTTGATGATCCATGGCAAGAAGCCAATGTAAGTCAAGATATCGAACAGCGGAACAATCATCAGGATTGGCATCAATGCAGAACAGATGAAGTTCATGTTCTTAGTATTGTACCAAGCACCTAATGCAAAGACAGTCCCTTTAGCGGATACGTCAACGATCCAAACGAAACCGTCAGCGGCAGCCTTAACACCGGCACGACCTGCGGAGGAACCCGTTAGGAACCATGCCAGGATTAAGTTGATAACAATCATAATACCAACCGTCTTCCAATTGATGGCTTTACGGTCTTTAGAGAAGAGCCAACCAATCGCGAGGAAAACAATCAGTCCCAAAATATTGATTGCGAGATACATGTTTACACCCCTTAAAAATATAAATAAACCTTGTTGACCACGCACTACTAAAAATCGAAAATAATTGCTTTGTTCGCTGGGTCAACTTTGCGACATCTTTAGAATATCTTAAATATTCCCTGCTGTAAAGAAGAAATTATAACGGCATTTGTGAAATGGGGTTGTTTATATTAAAAATGAAATCGCTATAACGTTTTACCTTCGGTATTTATCACTATCCATCCTAGTAAAATTATTATTTCACAAGCAATTTAAAGTTTTTGCAAGCGCTAACAAACATTCACAATAAAATAAGAGAAATTATCACCTTTTGATGACAATTTCTCCGCCCCTGCCAAGGAACTTTATTATAATAATTCCCCTTAAATTGATCAATATTGATAACGAAATAATCAGATTATTTCGTTTACTTGATAATTAAGATATAATTACAGTAGCGGTAGGAAAGCGCTTACGAAAGGAGCAAATTACAATGGATAAATCAAAATTAGTACAAATTGGGCATTCTGATGTCTACGCTACTCCATTAGGCCTCGGTACCAATGCGGTTGGGGGTTATAATCTTTTCCCTGACTTAAAGGATGAAGATGGACGAGCCCTTGTTCGTGCTGGTCTCGATAACGGAATCACACTCCTTGACACTGCATACGTCTATGGCCTCGGCCATTCTGAAGAATTAGTTGGCCAAGTACTAAAAGACTATGACCGCAGTAAGGTTGTCGTCGCTACTAAAGGTGCCCAAGATTTTTCAAGTGGTCAACAAGTAATTAATAATCGTCCAGAATTCTTAACCAAGCAGGTCGACCAGAGCTTGCAACGATTACAAACTGATTACCTTGATATCTTTTACATTCATTTTCCAGATCACGACACTCCAAAAGCTGAAGCAGTAGGGGCATTGCAAAGGCTCAAAGAAGCCGGTAAAATCCGGGCGATTGGAATCTCAAACTTTAGTCTTGACCAAATTAAGGAAGCTAACGCTGACAGTTATGTTGATGTCGTTGAAGATGAATTCAGCCTTCTTCATCAGGACCACTTGACTGAGGGTATGCTTGACTACCTTCATGATCACCAGATTAGCTTTGTACCATACTTTCCTTTAGCCTCTGGATTATTAACCGGCAAATATGATCACCATGTTGACTTCCCGGCTGATGATATTCGGAGTCAAATTGCGGATTTTCAAGAGCCACGATTTAGTCAAGCCCGTCAAGCGGTTGATATCATTCGTCCAATTGCTGCTGCTCATCAAGCAACTGTTGCTCAAGTTGTTTTAGCATGGTACATCCAAAACCCATTGATCTCGGTTGTCATTCCAGGAGCTAAGCACGCCGAACAAGTTAAGGCCAACGCTCAGGCAATGAAGATCACATTGAGTACTGAAGAATATCAAATTATTAATCAGGCCTTTGCTGGTTTTAAAAATACTACCAGCGGAAAGTCACTTGCTGATCCCGATTAACTTATTTCCCAGGAAATAAATAAGTGGAAAATAACCGCAAAATTAACTAGTAATGAGCTAACGAATTTTTACTCTCAACTAGTAGCGATTATTTCCCATCTTTTTAATACTAAAAAAGCGGAGACATTTGATTGTCTCCGCGCTTCCGCATGGAAAGATGTTGACCAATTAATTATTGTATCAAGATCCGTTATTGTGTCTTTATCTGCAGTTCTTTCGCCTATGTGAAGAACCCTTTATAGCTTATTATCATTTAGGTTGTAGATATGGCCACTAATTTTAGCTAACATACTTTTCAAGGAAACTAAAGCGTTTCATGTGGAGTGGGGTGTTGTTAATTATCATGTAAAGCCATTTTAATTAACTAGCTTCAAAGTAGTTTATTATGAGAAGATGTTCGTATCAAAAGGGCCAATCATCTTTCCACACTTATAGTATAGTAGCTTGCTGTTAAAAGTTCAAACAAACGGCGGTATGACGGCTTTGATCGCGTTTCCATAACTTAGACAATTTAATTAGCTTTAACGTTTTAAAAGGCTAATTTTAAACTAATTTAACAACTTTTGCTTACTATAATTAATCAAAATTTCATTTTTCTTTTTGCGGCCGTAATCCATAACCTAGCGCTAAAATTGCAAAAATTGCGGTAGTGATAATTAATGGCAATCGAGTTGCTTTAATAAAAAGCAGAATTATTAAAACTACGAGGAAAAAGGCAATCGTTAGCCAACTAGTTAACGGGTATCCTGGCATCCTAAAGAAACGGACTCCCACCGGATGGCGCCGTCGATACTGGATATGCGTCCACAGAATAATTAACCAAATAAAGATAAAGGTAATCGTGGAAATACTGGCAATCATACTAAAAACACCTGCCGGCATCACGTAATTTAAAATAACCGTAATAAACAAGACTAGAGAAGAAAAGGTTAATGCCTTGCTAGGAACCGCCTTAGGACTTAGTTCACCAAATAACTTAGGAGCATTACCTCCCCGGGCTAAAGAATAAAGGGAACGGCTGGTACTAAAGATAGCACTATTCGTTGCAGACATAGCAGCGGTCAATACAACAAAATTCAAAACAGCTGCCGCTCCTGGAACACCAATTGCTGCGAAGACCTGAACAAAAGGACTGACCGTCGTCTTAATTTGGTTCCATGGATAAATAGCCATTAAAGCAATCATTGACCCAATATAAAAAAGACCAATGCGAACCGGAAGAGTATTAATTGCTTTTGGGATCTCCTTGTTTGGATCTTTTGTTTCACCAGCTGTCAAGCCCACCATTTCGATTCCTACGAAGGCAAAAGCTACCATTTGAAAAGACATCAGAAAACCCGAAAAGCCTGTGGGAAAGAAGCCGCCATGATTAACTAAGTTGGTTAAAGTAACCGAATGACCAGCAACTGAATAGTGACAAATGATTAAGACAATCCCCACAATAATCAAAGCTACAATAGCTAATACTTTAATCATCGCAAACCAACTCTCCAGTTCTCCAAAAAGGCCGACATTAACCATATTTACCAACATCAATAAAGTTACAATTACTAACGGTCCTACCCATTGTGGCAAATTAGGAAACCAGTACCGTAAATATATCCCGGTTGCAGTCAGATCGGCCATTGCTAACGTTAACCAGCAAGCCCAGTACATCCAGCCAGCCACAAATTCCATTCGGTCGCCAAGGTATTCTTCAACTGAGTCAATAAAAGAGTGTTTAGTGGGGTCAGCAAGAATTAATTCGCCCAATGCTCGCATCATGAAAAAGCAAAAGATTCCCACGATTAAATACGAAAGAATAATTGATGGGCCAGCTTGATGAATTGCCGAACCAGACCCTAAAAACAGTCCGGTCCCAATGGCCCCACCGATGGCAATCATTGTCACATGGCGACTTTTCAAAGATCGTTTCAATTTTTGCTGTTGCTGTTTGTCCATAATATTCTCCTTTCACGAAAACTTCTGCAATGAAAAACGTCCCCGGTACTCTTCCAAGTACCAGGGACGTTTTACACGCGGTTCCACCCATTTTCGCAGCAATTTAGCTACCTCTTAAGTTGATAAAGGAACCGTCCTTTTCACGTTTCTGCCATTTAATTGGTCCCAACTCTCAGCAATCATCAGGTTCTCTGTTTACCAATTAATTTGAAATTAACTATCATTATAATGATTCTTCAAGTAAAGTCAAACAATTATAATAATATAGCTAGTTTTGTTCTCAATTTGAGATCAAACATTCAAAACTTTATTCAAGAAATTCTGGGTATCAGGGTGTTGAGGATGATCAAAGATTTGTTCTGGCGTTCCCGTTTCCCGAATATTACCATCATGAAAGAAAACCACTCGATCAGCGACCTGTTTAGCAAAGCCCATTTCGTGGGTGACAACAATCATCGTCATCCCTTGCTTAGCCAAGTTCTTCATGACATCAAGTACGTCACCAACCATTTCAGGATCCAAGGCACTGGTTGGTTCATCAAAGAGCATCACATCCGGTTTCATCGCCAGTGCCCGGGCAATTGCCACCCGTTGCTGCTGCCCACCGGATAACGTCTGCGGATTAACATTTGCCTTTTCCCTTAAGCCTACTAAATCCAGATAGTGCAATGCATCCTTCTTAGCTGCAGTTTTGCTTTCTTTACCCAATTGCACTGGTGCTAGGGTGATATTCTCCAACACCGACATATTAGGGAAAAGATTAAAATGCTGAAAGACCATCCCAATATTTTGTCGAACCTTATTAATATCCACCTTCGGATCAGCAATGTCGTATCCGTCCACATAGACGTGGCCACTGTTAGGTTCTTCTAGTTTGTTAATGCAACGCAGAAAGGTCGATTTCCCAGAACCAGACGGACCGATCATGCAGACTACTTCCTGAGGCTTAACATTCAGGTTAACCCCTTGCAAGACCTCATTGCTTCCGTAACTCTTGTGTAAATTTTTTACTTGAACCTTGTATTGCGCGTCCATGTTAATTCATCCTCTTCTGTACGTAATTCGATAACCAGGTCAACAAGGTAATGATAATAATGTAGATCACCGCAATGATTGTCCACATTCTAAATCCTTCCATGTTCTGAGAAATAATAACGGTACCGGTCTCGGTTAATTCCATAACTCCAATTGCGGAAAGAATTGAAGTATCTTTC
>NZ_JBFLGB010000034.1:0-18262 GCF_041859915.1 Limosilactobacillus sp. | reverse complement strand
TGGCTGAGCAGCAGGACCGGATCCCCTGGCTGGTCGTTGGCATTGGTTTTGCCGCCGGCGGATTCTTTTTGTATCTGGCTGATAAAATCATTCCCGGAATTTATTTAAAACGCGCTCGAACCGAGGGTAGTTCCCGAGCGGCCGTCAAACGCGCGATTCTACTGGTCTTTTCAATAACCCTGCATAATATTCCTGAAGGTCTGGCAGTCGGGGTGGCCTTTGGGGCTATCGGCGCTGCCGGTAATGGCGAACAGGCGGCAATGCTGCTGGCAGCCACGACGGTTGCCATTGGGATTGGGCTGCAGAACTTCCCGGAAGGTGCGGCGGTTTCGATTCCCCTGCGCCAAGGCGGCATGAGTCGATTCCGAGCCTTTATGTATGGTCAGGCTAGTGGTGCGGTTGAGCCGATCGCCGGGGTGTTAGGCGCCCTGTTGGTTGCTTCGGTCAACTCGCTGCTGCCATACGCCCTGTCGTTTGCAGCTGGTGCGATGATCTACGTCGCCTGCAAGGAACTCATCCCGGAAGCCCACGCCAGGACTAAGGAAGAATCTCACTGGGCGATCTTTGGGATTATGGCTGGGTTTACGTTGATGATGGTGCTGGATGTGGCGCTTGGATGATCATTAGAATAAAAGAGTGTAAAAATAAGCAATCACTTCCAGAGTCTAAGGGGGTTAGCCGCGTATCCAGATTTTGGACGTTTGGCTAACCCCCTTATATGACCGAAAGTGCTTATCTTTCCACTATTCAAATCGGTAAAATCGAGAAATACCAAAGAATTTCGATAATCACCGACTGTGAGCTATACCCCCCATAAAATATGAGAGATTTTTTGTGATCTCAATCGCTTAATTATCCTTTCATCCCAGCAATCTGCGATTCGACCGTCAACACTTGCATGAGTCCGCTGGCACACTCGGATCCCTTGTTGCCAGCTTTGCCACCCGCCCGAGCGAGCGCCTGCTCAGTGTTGTCAGTAGTCAACACCCCAAACATGACTGGTACGGGACCGTTTAGCGTGAGCGACGACAATCCGGTTGTAGCTGCTTGACACACATAATCAAAATGAGCCGTCTCACCACGAATCACTGCGCCCAGGGCAATAATGCCGTCAACCTGATTGGAATCTCCCAACAATTTGACCTCTCGAGGAATCTCGATGGCTCCAGGAACGTGGACGATCGTGATGGCGGCATCAGGAATTCCAAGCAGCGCTAACTGCGAAAGGCAGCCTTCCAAGAGCCGACTGGTCACCAATTCGTTAAATTGGGCAACGACAATCCCAATTCGCTTGTGCTGACTGATTAACTTTCCTGTAAAATTATTCATTAGTTTCCGACCTCACTCAATAAATGATTTAGTTTTGTTTTCTTCGTCAATAAGTAGTTCTTATTTTCTGGGGTAAGGCCCACCTCCAGTGACACCCGCTCAGTGGTTTGAATACCATATTCTGCTAACTGGTGAATCTTATCCGGATTATTTGTCATCAGCCGAACCTTGGAAACACCCTTGCGCTTCAAAATGGCAGCGGCAATTTCATAATTACGATTATCAATGGGAAGCCCCAAGTGTTGATTCGCCTGAACAGTATCAAGCCCTTGCTCTTGAAGAGCGTAGGCCTTTAACTTGTTAGCCAGGCCAATTCCCCGACCCTCCTGACGCAGATATAGGACGGCACCACGGCCGTTGCGTTGAATCCTGCGTAGCGCTTCTTGGAGCTGAGGCCCACAATCACAACGCTTCGATCCAAGAATGTCGCCGGTTAAGCACTCGCTGTGCAGCCGTGTCAATAACGGCTCATCCCCCGCTAAGTGACCTTTGGAAATTAATAGTGTCGGCTCACTATCATCCCCAGTATCAAAGGCTTCCAGAGTAAAATCCCCGTAGCGGGTCGGCAAGCTAACAGTCGTGATACTTTGAATCGGTTGTGCGTCCCGATAACGGCGGTAGGCAATAATTTCGTCAATCGTCAGTAGCGTCAGGTGGTTGCCTTCCGCGATGGCTTTCAAATCCTTTCGCCGGGCCATTTTGCCGTTCTTTTTCAAAATTTCACAGATATAGGCCACCGGGGAAGCCCCGGCCAACCTGGCCAAATCCACCGCTGCTTCGGTGTGCCCCTGCCGTTCATAGATGCCGTTCTTTCGGGCTATCAACGGAAAGATGTGGCCGGGGTGATAGAAGTCATCCCAGGTGCTGGTGCCATTTGCCAACTGATGAATGGTATCTGCTCGGTCGAAGGCTGAAATGCCGGTGGAGGTTGTTTTGGCATCCAAAGTAGTCGTGAATGCCGTCCCAAAGGCATCACTGGAATCCGGAATCATCAGCCCCAGGTTTAAGCGTTTGGCAACCTCGGCCCCCATCGGCACGCAGAGCAGCCCGCGGGCTTTGGTAACCATCTGATTAACATTTTTAGCGCTCACCTTTTCTGCCAGCCCGATCACGTCGCCCTCAGCTTCCCGATCAACCGAATCGGCAACAATAATTAACTTGCCGGCTTTTAATTCAGCCAATGCCCTTTCAACTCTTTTAATTATCTGCTCATTCATAATTTGCCAATCCTTTCTGTGCCAGATTCACCACGTATTTGCCCAAAATGTCGGTTTCCACGTTCACCTGATCGCCAATGGCAACCTGCCCCAACGACGTGTGGATCATTGTATAAGGAATCAAAGCTACCTCAAAGGTTGTCAGAGTGGTGGTAACGACGGTTAAACTAATGCCGTTAAGGCAAACTGAACCCTTCTCAACGATGTAGGGCTGATACTTCTGATCAATCAAAAATGTCAATCTCTGAGAATCATCGTCCGGTTTACGGGCCAGTAGAGTGGCGGTCGTATCCACGTGCCCGAGGACAAAGTGTCCATCCAGACGATCAGAGGCTGCCAGCGCTGGTTCGAGATTTACCGAATCTCCAACCATTAAATCCTTAAAATTCGTTCGCAGCATCGTCTCCGGCATGACATCGGCAACAAAGCCATCGGGCTCAAATGCTGAAATGGTCAAGCAGACACCGTTTACGGCAACGCTGTCTCCCAAGGAAAACGCGGACTGACGTATTAATTTAGTTTGAATCGCGAGTTTAGCTTGGTGATTGGCCCTTTGGATGCGGGCAACCCGCCCCTGATCCTGAACAATTCCTGTAAACATTAGTCATCCCTCCTGGCCGTTAGTTTAATATCATCGCCAAGTCTCTGAATAGTCGGCGATGTAAAACGAAGCATATGAGCATTACCAAGGCCAGTCACTGCCGACAGCCCCGTGCCACCAATCATTAATGGTGTAATGTAGGCCACTAGCTTGTCCACTAAGCCCGCCGCAACAAAGGCCGCTTGAACATGGCTGCCACCTTCCACCAATAATGATTGGATCCCCTGGTCACTTAGCAGCTTAACAACCGCTGCCGGTGACCAATCAGGTGCCTCGAACGCCTTCACAAATTCAGGTAGTGCAAACGTTGGCTGGTGACTGGTCAAAATCCACACGGGTTCAGAACTTTGAAATAATTTAGCGTTTAAATCAAGATGTCGAGCATCCCGAATCAAGATAATTCGCAGCGGCTGGGTCTCATCTCTCGCCGATCTGATTGTCAATCGGGGATCGTCAACGCGATAGGTCCGCTCTCCCACTAGAATTGCCTGGTTCAGTTGACGCAGTCGCTGACTATCTTGCCATGCCTCGTCGCCCGACAACCGTGTCCGGTTATTGCCCGCCTGATTAATTTTGCCGTCAAGGGACATCGCGTACTTCAATGTCACCATTGGCCGTTTGCGACGGTAATAAAAGTTGTACGCTTCGTTAACCATTTCGGTGTCATCCAAGTTATCAACGACCACGCCATGCTTGGTTAGTCGGTCAATCCCCTTGCCACCAACAATTGGATTAGGATCTGCCTGCCCAATAACCACCCGGGAAAACCCCAAGGCTACCAATCGGTCGGCGCATGGCGGTGTCTTCCCATAGTGGCTGCAAGGCTCCAACGTCACGTAAATCGTGGCGCCCTTGGCATCTGTCAGGCTATTCAAATGGGATATGGCATCAATTTCGGCATGCGGTTCACCAAATCGATGATGGTATCCACGTGCCAAAATTCGGCCATCCTTCACGATGACGGCACCAACCCGGGGATTGGTCCAAGTCGCTCCCAGCCCCTTCCAGGCTTCAGTAACTGCTAGCTGCATATAATCTTGATCATTCAATCTTACTCACCCCACGAAAAAAGCCCCGCAACAATTGCGAGGCATTAATTAGATAAGCTAAATAAGATTTCATACGAGTCTTGGAGAACTGACTGATTGGTAACGAAGAAGACAACCTAAAAAGGCGACTTCCAATTGCTCACCAAACCATCTCAGTTCTCACCGATGTTTTGAAATGCTTACTTTTTCTTCTCCCATCCAGACTTTACTGTCGGTCCCAGACTCACACTGGGTCAACCGCTTAACGCGGGTCACGGACTTCGATTTAAAAATCGTCACCGTCGGTCGGGAATTGCACCCTGCCCCGAAGAAATCTATTCAGTTTTCAGAATTATCATACATCATTGGTGAACTGGTGACAATCATTAATCAGCGATCAAATTGAATCCATTTACGGAGTAATGTCGATAACCCTTGGCGGAACAAGGGTTATCGACATTGGGAAAGTCATTAAAATTTGGGAACTAAATGACATTCCACCCAGACCAATGACGGTGATGACGGTAAATGTTAAAACCAATTTTGTAAAAAAGCGACATCCTCGTCTTGTTTTAATCATCTTTACACCTACATTTGGATTGAACGGATATTTATAAACCAGTATTGCCGTACCTCTGTTGGTAATCGGCATTACTGGTTGGCTCCCGTTTTACAAGCTAAGTGCGACTCTAAACAGTGCTTAAAAGCTATCTCAATTATTGACTGAGATTCTCAAAAGAACTATACCTTTTATGAATGGGTCTAAAGTGTTCAACTTAATTAATAATCTGAGGGGAATTGATACTAATGAGATTCAAGAAACCGTTTAATAACATTTTTAAGGAGATCAGCGACTATCAGGTGACCGCGGATCGTATCAGTAGTTGGGCTTTTGACATTTTTCTTGTTCTGTTTTTTAGTATTGCTGTCAATACCACCCTTTCATTGCTTGAGTATTGGATCGGCCTTATGTTCACATTTGTATTAATATGGCTGTTTCGCCCTAAATCCCGAATTAATAAAGAGATTTTGAAGCTCTTTAATAGGCATAACAACTACCAAGCGAAGTGAACCCTGCTGTCTGGAGATCGTAATACGTACATATGTTTAATAAAAAGTTGGTGTAACTGATTACCACGCAAAGCGAGAACTGCAGACAAAGTCAACAAGAGCTTATTTATATCCTTGTAAAAATCTTTCTTCGAATTTTTTTGGCGATAGTGTTTACATAATTTTTAGCGAGCCTTTTTGGTGTATCCCCTTTGATCATTTGTTTCGATCCCACAAACCAACTGCCCCGATTGCAATCGCTAAAACCATCAGCACAACTATAATCGGAAATAAAAAATAATTTCCTGAGATCACCTGCTGAATACCGGGGATCAAATTGACAACGAATAGCACTGCCGCAAGAATTATTAACACGGAATGGCGATGTGTAAACAAGCAGACAATTCCACCAACTACGTTCATTCCACCGGCAAATATCAGCCAATAAACAGCGGCCATGCTCTTGGATATTGGTAACGGCCCCAGCGAAAAGATGCTGAGAAAGATCGCAATACCGCCAATTAGAATGAACAATAAGCCAATCAAAATCTGTGATATCTTCCTGCTACTCGTTTCCATGTTATTCTCCCCCAACAGATAAATGTGTTACCAGAACTGCATCTAACTCATAATTCAGTTATATCGCTAATCCGTCAAAAAACAAGCTCGAAGAATGGAACATCACTTTTGAACTTCAGGTCTCTTTCTACAATTCCAATCAAAAAGACTTTGTTACTGAACGCTAATCAGTTCAGTAACAAAGCCTTTTTAAATGTCATCATTAATGATGCGGATACTGATGCCCAATCTCATAAACCATCTCAGGCTCCTGGCTGATCCGGGTGTTCCGGTTCAACCCATCCACCTGTTTCATTTCAATAAGGACCATTGAATACCGTAAATGCCGCATTCTGTTTAATCCGTTTTAATGAGCTATCTTGAAGATAACTGCCCCACTTAAAAGCCTTTTCCGTTCAAGTCGATAAATATTAGATCATCTCAAAAGTATCGGTAAGTAGCTGTAGCCGTATGGAATATCAAGATAGTATGAACTTCAAATAGTACCACATGTTTCATTCCAAGCCGGTTATATGCATACTTATCTTGAATTGTATAGATATTTGCATCCATTGCCTTACTTAGTCCTGTATCATGGACTGGATTACATTTAATAGCATAACTGGGATGCCCAGATAAAAACATTGTCATCCTAACCGTATTTGCAGGAGAAATAGATAAAAGAATCATAGAAGTTAGGACAGTGAAAACGATAATTGAAGTAATCATTTTTATTCTCTTCTTCAATGTTTTAAAACTTAATCTCATCATTTAAATCCCCATTCTTATAACTCGATATTTACTAATCCTAGCACTGGCCCCTGCCTTAACTAAAGGCTTAAACAATACATTCCTATCATGAGAAGTATAATAAACCATATGCTTTGTTACTTTTGAAATTGTGACAGTGTGGAACCACGAGTTATGTTTTTCGCTAGTTCGTCCCAAAAATTGAACAACATCCCCGACTCTTACGTGAGCCATAACTCTTCTCAAGGAGTGTGTAACAAAATGTGGACGCTTCTTAACGTGAGTAAAGTAATGCCAAAATCCACCAACTGTCGTCCAACTTGTTGAATACGCCTTATGCTTTATTAGCTGTCCCCTTTTTCGATAAACTCCAGCATACCATTTTTTAGGATTCTTGCACCGATATCCGTGAACAATATGATAAGTTTCTTTGCCGCGTGATGTCTTATTATATCCACCAACATGCGCTAGCTGAGAACTCCAATTAGTACAATCTCCACCGCCTGCATAATGGAAGTCTGGATACTGAGCGCTGTAATATTTATAATAAGCTTTCATATACCCAACCTCACGACGCTGACCCTTATCAAGTCTTTGACCTTTCTTCCACGTCGTTTTATAAGGTCTTGCTTTCTTACGATTTTCAGGACTAAATTGGCCGGGCTGCGTTACCTTAGTCGATCTAACTGATTCAACCTGGCTATGTTCATCTGGCTTAACTGCTGCCCCACTCTTTTGCGATGTGGGGGTACTTGACTGAGACGACTGGCCTGCTTTGTCATTATTTGGACTTGGTTGTTCAACCGAGTTCTGACTACCTTGCTTCGTCATATTTGTGCTGGAACTGGTAGTTGCATTAGGAGCCTTAGAAGCAGGCGAGTTCGAATTATTGGGATTTATGGCAACCGTAGCTGACGCGCCACCATTTCCACTCTTGGCCCCAGCTGTGGCACCACCGGCAGATATTCCTCCATCGCCATTATTATTGACGCTACCCCCACTGGTGTTTCCACCAGGAATGTAGCCTCCGCCGCCATGATTGTTATTATTGTTGTTATCGTCATTACCGTTGTCATTGTCGTTGTTGCCATCATCATTGGTTTGATTCTGACTGTTAGTGACATTATTGAATTGACTCTGGTCATGAGCGGACGCACCAGTTGTCCCAATCAACAACACCGACATTACCGAAATACCCACTAAACTTAAAGCTCTATACAAATATTTGTACTTGATAGGCTTCATCATCATTATCCCCCTCTAGATCAACTTAAAGCAAGTTTCTGATGGTTGAGATAATCTCACAGATTGAATTAACAATTGCGGTCCCCTGCCCCACAATATTCGAAAAAGCACCCGTGATATCATAGATTGCTTGGCCTTTATTTGCAGAGATTTGCGATTGGGTCAGCTGTGGTTGCAATTGAATATTTTGATTTTGTGCATCCTGATTGGCTTGGGCCTCTGCCGGCGTGATCGTTGGCTGAGCCTGAGTGGTATTTTGTTGTGCGGTAGTATTATTGGCATTCACTGGGGAAGTGGTATCGGCTTGCGTTGAATTGGTGCTGTCATCCTGATTGCTGGTATTTGACTTGTTAGCGGACTGATTAGCTGACTTTCCCTTTTTCGTATTATTAACAACCTGTTTGCGAATCACCTGTTGTTTAACCGTCTTAGTGCCCCGTCTGGTCTTCTTAACTTTGGTATTGGTCTTAGTTTCTCTGTACTCCGTTGAACGGGAAACTGTCTTTTTGGCTTTAGGTGTTGCTGTTTGGCTAACTGCCTCCGCCTTTAGACTGGCGGTATCATTGCTCGATGACACATTGGCAGTTGAGTTAGCACTTTGAGAACCATTGGATGCCTGGGCATCATCATTGACAGCCGTCTGACTTTCGGCAGGCTTCTGAACCGAAGTTTGAGCAAGCGGTTGATTATCTGTGTTGACCGTCGCCGCATGAACCCCCAACCGATCCCCCTAATAATGTTCCAGCTACCGAAAGTGCGATTAACATGTTACGTGCAACCATATTCATGGTTAATTCCCCCAAATTATTAATTTTGTTACCAGGTAACATTTGTTGTACCCATTTCTGGTTATAGCACTTTACAAATATATTACAATGACTTTGTGTAATATATAACGACATGTTGGATTCTGTCAGATTTTTTCTTCTATATATGCGACAGGACAGCCAAACTAAATAAATATTTTAAATGTTTTTATTCACAATTTTGTCCAAAAAATAATTGACAAGTTAAATAATTAGAACTAATCTCACTTTAGGTACTAAAAAGTTACCAACAGGGGGAATTGTTATGAATCGATTTACAAAATTGCTTATATCTTTGCTTTCAGTCATGCTTATGACCATCTGCTTGGGGGAATCAACGATTGCAAGTGCCAACTCAAAAGTTCAGGATGGTGTACCTCCCGTATTGCAGGGAAAATACTGGGCCGTTACTATCAGGGGTAGTAAGAATGTTCAGCCCACCCATGAATACTTTTATACGACTAAAGACGGCTTTGTCGCAAAACATACAAAGGATGGCAACTTTACTGCTAAATGGATGATTTACCGCCAAATGGAAGATAACGATTACATATTGAACGGCTCGGATACCAAGGATCTTTCAATGGCCTATTGGATATTCATTGAGCCCAATAAAAATTGGACAAAGATTAAGATTGGTTATACCCATCTTCCGATTAATCAAAGCCTCAAACATTACCCTTCTTACTACTGTCGCAGCACAGCCACCAGAGTCTCAAAGGTCACTGCAATCTTACATTAAATTCCAAATTAAACTAAAAAGTGCCAAGCCGACGAACTCAATTAACCCGAGTTCGTCAGTTTGGCGCTTTATTCATTCTAAGATATTAATGATGCGGATACTGATGTCCAATCTCATAAACCATCTCAGGCTCCTGGCTAATCCGAGTGTTCCGGTTCAACCTATCCACCTGTTTCATTTCATCTTCGCTCAGCTCAAAATCATAGATGTCAGCGTTCTGCTTGATCCGTTCAGGATGAACTGACTTGGGAATGAATGAATCTCCTCGTTGGAAATGCCAGCGCAAAATGACCTGGGCAGCTGATTTACCGTGCTGGTTGGCAATTCTGACAATCACTGGATCATCAAAAATCCGGCCGCGACCCAACGGTGCCCATGCTTGAGTGACAATGTGATTTTCACGGTCAAAATCAATCATAGCCTGCTGTGAGAGGTATGGATGAACTTCCAATTGGTTGACGACTGGCATTTCATTAGCTTTGGTTGCCAAATACTGCAGATGCAGCATGCCATAGTTGCTAGTGCCAATCGACTTGACCAACCCCTGCTCTTTAAGGCTTTCAAATGCCCGCCAGGTTTCAAAGAAGTGGGTGTGAATTGGCCAGTGAACCAGTAGTAGGTCCACGTAATCCAACTGCAGTTTCTTCAATGATTCTTCGACTGAAGCAATGGTCTGATCATATCCTTGATTCTCTTCAGCAACCTTGGTTGTGACAAAAATGTCATCCCGGGCAACATCCAAGTCTTTGATGGCTTTGCCAACCGCAGCTTCGTTGCCGTACATTTGAGCGGTATCAAACAACCGGTAACCATCATCATATGCGGATTTAACCGACTTAATTAATTCATCTTCATCAGTCATCCGATAAACACCCAGTCCTTCTTGGGGCATCGTATGACCGTCTGCTAATTTGATTCTACTGCCAATATTCTCTTTACTCATCAAAATCCTCCAGTATTAATTAAGATGTTTTAAGATTCTGGCTGGATTGCCGCCAATCAGGACGTTGTCACCAAACGATTTTGTAACCACCGCTCCGGCTGCCACCACAACGTTATCTCCTAATGTGACTCCTGGAACGATTGTCGTGTTGCCGCCAACCCAGAGATTATCTCCTATTGTAACATTCCCAGGATATTCATAATTGGCGATCCGTTCCTTGGCTCCAAGCGGATGATTGACAGAATAAATCGAAGTGTTCGGTCCCAGCATGGCGTTCTTACCAATTGTAATCTTACCAACGTCGATAAACGTACAACCGTAATTGGCAAAAAAGTTCTCCCCGACTGAAACAGTGTAACCATAATCACATTGAAAGGGGGATTGAATATCCACCTTTTCACCAGTTTGATGAAAAATTTGCTTAATCAATTGGCTCCCTTGCTCAGGATCTTGGCGGGCAACCCGGTTAAATTTATCTACCAGCAATCGGTTACGGTGCCGGTCCGCCGCCAATTCGTCATCCGTATTCAGGTACCGTTCTCCAGCTAGCATTTTCTCTTTTTCACTGCGCATCATCAATTTCCTCCTATATATAACCGCTATGTACAAAACGAGGTCGAGGCAAACGCAAATTTGTCTCAACCTCATTTTAGTTTTATGAAGTCCCGTCCGAAGCCTCTCGGAGGCTTTGTTGGTGGACTTTATGTTGAGTAATCTCTCGGGGTTACTCGGGTGGTAGTAGTTTTAGGCTACCTAGTCGAAACGTGTTCCCTGGGGCAACAACCCACACCTAAGCCAACTTTGGGAGAAATCAAGATTTCCCCCAAAGCCGACTTAGGCACCGGTTGTTAACCGCCCCAGCTCACACTCTGCTGAAATGTGTTCCGTGAGCCAGATGCTAACTTCTAAGTGCACTTTAATTAAAGTCCCAAACCCAGGGACTTCAATCAAAGTACCCTTAGAAAACGCATCTCCCGGCTCACTTCACACTGTGCTGAAACATGTTCCGAGCAACTGAGGCTAACTTCTAAGTGCACTTTAATTAAAGCCCCAAACCCGGGGACTTCAATCAAAGTACCCTTAGAAAACGCCTCACCCGTTGCTCTTCACACTCTGCTACTTGATATCGTTAAACGTCAAGCCAAACATCGTAGCTAAGTCTTGGAATTGTGTCTCAGTAGCATTGAATGTCAAGACAGTGTGGTGTCCACCACCATCATGGATCCATTGAGTAGCACCATTCTTCAAGCCCATCTTTGGTGTCCACATTTGTTTTGCAACTGGCAGATGTGGAGTTGGCTTTGGAGCCTTGTGACCTTCAACAGCGTAACCGATCATGCGGTATTCATTACCAAAGTCTGAGATGGTAACATCCATTGCGTCACCCTCACGGCCGGTAAATACCAAACGTGCAGGATCTGCTTTGCCACCAATGTCCAATGGGTGAACTTCGACACGTGGCTTGTCGCTGGAAATGCCAGGGTCAACTTCAAGCATATGTGATCCAAGGATTGCTTCATGACCTTCACGAAGATCAAGTGTGTAATCTTCCATAAATACAGTTTGCTTGTTGTGAGCCATAATCTTCAATAAGCGGTCCAAAGCAGCTGTCTTCCAGTCACCTTCGCCAGCAAATCCATAACCTTCAGCCATCAACATTTGTGCTGCTAAACCTGGTAATTGTTCCAAACCAGCTAAGTCTTCAAAGTTAGTTGTGAATGCTGTGTATCCACGGTCATCCATGAACTTCTTTAAACCGAAGTATTCACGAATTTGATACTTAGTATTGTGTTCGAATTTTTCGGAAGAGTTTTGACCTTCTACAAAGTTGTAGTCATTCTTCATTTCTTCGTACTTCTTGTCAATGTCTTCGTCAGAAACGGCATTAACTTCTTCAACTAGGTCTGCAACACCCCAATAATCAACTGTCCAGCCAAACTTGATTTGAGCTTCGATCTTGTCACCATCTGTAACAGCAACGTTACGCATCTTGTCAGCGAAAGTTACGACCTTGATACCGTATGATTCGTTGTATGCAACAGCAACATCCATCCACTTAGCAATTTGTTTTTGAATGCCTTCATCACCCCAGTAACCCGAGATAATCTTGTTATTCTTACGTAGACGAGCGTTGATGAATGCATATTCACGGTCACCATGAGCTGATTGGTTCAAGTTCATGTAATCAAAGTCAATTGTGTCATATGGAATGTGGTTCAAGAATTGAGTTGCTAAGTGTAGCAATGGTTTTTGGAGTAATTCTGTACCACGAATCCAGTTTTTAGCTGGTGAGAAAGTGTGCATCCATGTAATCACACCGGCAACTTTATCATTGTAGTTAACTTCTTTCATTACTTCTGTAATGTTTTCAGCTGTTGTAGCAACTAGCTTGAATTTAACTGGATAAGGCAACTTCTTTGATTCGTTTAACTTATCAACGATTTCTTTTGCATCTTTTTCTACAGAGCGTAGTGTTTCTTCACCATATAGGAATTGACTACCTGTAACAAACCAAAATTCATAATCTTGTACTTTTTTCATGATAAAAATCTCCTTATTTTTTAGTTTTTTTATTTTCTTGCTGCATGTTCTTTAGACTTAGCATTTTCTTGACCGTAGTAGGCATTCTTACCATGCTTACGGTAATAATGTTTGTCTAACAAATATTGAGGAACTTCAATATTTCTTCTAGTCATTTGAAGAGCGTGGTAATCAATTTCTGAAGCAACTTCCAAAACCTTTGCATTGTAAACCGCTTTGTCAGGTGTCTTACCCCAAGCAAATGGTCCATGTTGGCTAATCAAAACAGCTGGAACTGCTTCTGGATCAATCTTACGTTCCTTGAATGTCTTAACAATTACCTTACCAGTATTTTCTTCATAACCGCCTTCAATCTCTTCTTTAGTGAGTGCCGGAGTTACCGGCACGTCGCCGTAGAATGTATCAGCATGGGTTGTACTTAAAGCTGGTACATCAATTTCTGCGGCGGCAAAGGAAACAGCCCATGGAGAATGGGTATGTACAATCCCACCGATTTCTGGGAATTCGTTGTATAAAACCGTATGCGTAGGTGTGTCACTAGAAGGATTCATTTCACCTTCCACAACTTCACCCTTCAAATTTACTACTACCATATCTTCTGGTTTCAACTTGTCATAGTCGACCCCAGATGGTTTGATAACGAATAGACCTTTTTCGCGGTCAATCCCTGAAACGTTACCCCAAGTAAAGGTAACTAAATCTAATTTAGGAAGTTGCATGTTTGCTTCGTAAACTTCCTGTTTTAACTTCTCTAACATTAACTTTATCCCTCCTAAATTACTTCTCCAGCTTGAGCTTCAACTGGTAAGCCTGCTACATATTCCTTAGTAAATTCGTCGTATGCTTCAACGCCTTCTGGTTCAGGGCTCAAGGTCATACTTTCAGGATTACTAAAGACGTTGGTGTCTAGATAATCACTTAAACTTTGACCATTACTGTCGCTAGCAAACATTGCTAGGACTGCCATTCCCCATGGCCCACCTTCGCCAGCGTTAGCCATTACAGTAATCGGAATATTAAGCGCATCCGATAAAACTTGTTGAGCAACTACTGGAGTACGGAATAATCCACCTTGAGCAATCATGACATCCGTCTTGATATCTTCTTCATTGCTAAGGATATCCATACCAATTTTTAGTGGTGCAAACGCAGAATAAAGTTGAGTTTGCATAAAGTTTGGTAGGTTGAAATTACTATCCGACTTACGAACAAATAATGGTCGTCCTGCTTTGATATTTGTAATATTTTCACCAGATTGATAACTATAATTAATCAAATGTCCCAAATCATGATCAGCTTTAGTTGCTTCTAAGAAGAGTGCTTCATAGAGCTTATCTGGTGCTAAGTTAATTCCTAATCTTGCTGCAAAATCACTAAAGATTTGGGCCCAAGCATTGATATCTGATGAACAGTTATTAACATGAACCATAGCAACTGGGGCTCCATCGGGAGTCATTACAACGTCGATATCACGATGAACGGATTTCAAAGGTTTTTCTAAAACCACCATTGAAAAGGCTGATGTCCCGACCGAAATGTTACCAGTTCGTTTGCGAACACTATTAGTACCCACCATTCCAGTTCCTGCGTCACCTTCTGGAGGAGCCATTACGCTACCCGCTTGAAGATTGCCAGTTACATCAAGTAAACTAGCACCCTCGGCAGTTAATTCACCGGCTTTTTCACCAGCGCTCTTCACATCTGGGAGGACTTGGTTGATATCCCAATCAAACTGCTTAACATCTTCTAGTTCAGCAAACGTTTTCAGCATTGATTTTGAATAATAACCTGTCTTTTCATCGATAGGGAAGACTCCCGAGGCATCACCAACACCCAATGCTTTTTCACCAGATAATTTCCAGTGCACATAACCAGCAAGGGTCGTTACGAAATCAATATCCTTAACATGTTCTTCGCCATTTAGAATTGCTTGGTAGAGATGTGCAATCGTCCAGCGTTGTGGAATATTGAAACTAAATGCTTCTGTCAATTTTGCAGCAGATTCTTCCGTGATGTTGTTCCGCCAGGTGCGGAATGGCACTAACAAATCATTATTTTTTGAAAATGCTAGATAACCATGCATCATTGCACTAATTCCGATTGATTTAATGGAAGTTAATGATTGATGATATTTGCTGTGCACTTCAGCAGCCATCTGCGAATAACTAGCTTGGATCCCTTGCCAAACTGTATCCAATGAATACGTCCAGATTTGATCCTTAAATTGGTTTTCCCAGACAAAACTTCCTGAAGCAATTGTCTTGTAGTCACTGGTGATTAAAACGGCCTTGATTCGGGTTGAACCAAGTTCAATACCAAGTGATACATTGCCATTTTCAATTTCTTTTGATATTTCAACTAAATTCATTTTAAAATCTCCAAACTAATTTATTTTCCAAGTCCTTGTTCTTCAATTTCTTCTAGTGTGTGACCTTTTGTTTCAGGTACACGTGTTCTGATAAATAGAACACCTAACAAACAAATAATTCCAAAGATTGCGAACACCGCTTCTTGAGGCATGTTAGCTGTCATGATTGGGAATAAAAGACCAACTAAGAATGAACCAATCCAGTTGAATGATGATGCAACTCCGGAAGCTTTACCACGAATTGCTAGTGGGAAGATTTCTCCGACGATCACCCATGTTAATGGTGCCCAAGTAAATGAATAGAAGGCTACGTAGATACATAGGAATACAACGATCATCATTGGGTTCATATCTTTGATGAACATGTTAAGAACAGCGGGAAGGATAAATGAAAGTCCCATAACCGTTCCACCCATGGTTAACAATGTCCGACGTTTAAATTTATCAGCAATCCATAGGAATACTAGTGAACCAAGAACCAAAATGACACCTTGGATAATAGGCCACATCAATGCTGAACTTGCAGCATTTCCAGTTGCTTTTTCAACAATTAATGGAATGTAATAGAAGATGGCATTTGCACCTTGGAATTGTTGGAAAGCGGCTACCCCAACACCAGCGATTACTAAGTAACGGTATTTACCACTTAATAAATCTAAGAATGTTGAGCTAGTATTAGCTGATTCTTCTTCAGCTGCTGTTTCTCTGATTGTTTTTAATTCTGCATCAACTTCATTTTCAGGACGGATGTAAGATAATGTTCTTCTTGCTCCGTCAATATCATTACTTTTAACTAGGAAACGTGGTGATTCTGGTAATTTCAAAACTCCGAAATAAAGGATAACTGCTGGTACAGCGGCTAAACCAAGCATTAAACGCCAAGCCATTTGTTCTGGTAAATCTTTAAGTAAAAAGTCAACAATATATGATAGCAACATTCCTGAAACAATCATGGTTTGGTTAATACCTGATAGACGACCTCTTAAACGAGCTGGAGCCATTTCTGACATATAGGCTGGTACAAGGGCCGATGCAGCGCCTACTGCAAGTCCTAAGAAAATACGTACAGCGATTAAATAAATTTGTCCATCGTGTGGAGAAAGCGCTGACAAAAGTGAGCCGATCGCAAAAACTAACGATGAAATCAAAATCATCTTCCGACGACCAAGTTTGTCAGACAAATTTCCGGCTAAAGCGCCACCAAAAATGGCCCCAAACATTACGGCAGATGTAATCCAACCAATTACCCCCGCATTATTTTGCAAGTTCCAATCAGTTTGTAAGAAAGGAAGTGCTCCTGTCATTACACCAATATCATAACCAAATAAAATCCCACCAAATGAACCAAAGAAATAAATAAATCCACTTGGAATCTTCTTTTCCTTACTCATTGTTTTCCTCCTTGAAATCACACATTCATATTTTGAAAGCGTATTCATAAGTTCGATATTAATCATAGAATATTTATACGGACAAGTCAATGTATTTTTTAAAATTTGTTAGGATGAATTTTTGAATAAAAAAATAAGGGTTTAAGTTTTAAAAACTTAAACCCTTATATCTTTTTAATTGATTCCCTAATGATTAATTCTGGATCATAAACTTTATTCTTTTCATAGGGGCGACCTTCGATGATATCAAAAATCGTCTTGGCAGCGTCTCTACCCATTGTTTCCTTCGGATGTTCAACTGTACTTAGTTTGGGAGAAATATATTTAGCCAATTTATAATTATCAAACCCAAAAATTGAAATATCTTCTGGAATCTTTAATCCCATGGAGCGGACTAAATCTATCACCCGAATGGCAATTTGATCATGATAACAGATAATCGCTGTTGGCCGATCTGGACGCGCTAAAATGCTTTCGATTCGAGTAAATACATTGTGCATGTTATCAGATGATTGGTACATCACCATTTCACTTAACATCACTAAATCTCGATGTTCCTGGTATGCACTAATGTAACCCTTCATTCGATGGACACCCTGTGTATCATCAATTTTAAAAATTCCCAGTATCTTTTCGTGACCCATCCCAATTAACTTGTTGGTAACTTGGCGTTCCGCCTCATAATCGTTAACTTCCAAGTACGGGAAATCTAACTCGGGATAGTGCGCATTAATGAATACCGTGGGTAATCCTGTCTCTTTGAGTTTATCGTATAAGTCTCGATTAGGATTTCCAAGAGCACTTTGTGTTGGTTCAATAATCAAGCCTGATAGGCCAATTTCCATCATTTTTTTAATTCCTTTACGTTCTTTCTGAGGATCGTTTTGGGTGTTACTAATCAAAATCGAATATCCTTCAGCAGAAACGTAGCGGTCAATCCCCGTAATAATGTTTGGAAAAATATAATCTGCTATATGCGTTGAAATTACCCCAATCATTTTTCCTTCGATGGGTTTATTTATATATTTTTGCCAATCATCTACAAACATTCCACCGCCTTGAATACGGTAAACGTAATGATCCGTTTCAAGATCACCAATCGCTCGTCTGATTGTATATCTGCTAACGCATACTGTTCCATTAAACTGGCTTCGGTTGGCAACCTATCATTAATAGAATAATGTCCTGATAATATTTTTTCTTTAATATCTCGTTTTACAACGTCGTATTTATTTTCCATATCTATACCTACTCTGTTAAAATACTTCCCCTATCTATAGTAACATTTCACCAAGATTTTATCGTATATTAGGTATAACTTTTAAAATTACCAAATAAATTTGTCCGGACAATTTTTAAGAGTACATGTTTTAGTCCCCAAGCTTACTACACAACCATATTTTTTGCCTTTTTCCCAGTTGCAATCGCTTGCAACTCGCCCCTATCTTCTGCTATGCTCGTGCCAACAATGGTAATTGTTTATTCACCTAAATTTAGGATGGAGGTAATTAAATGACTGAAAGTTATCAATTTGATGTTTTGTACTTAGGCGCGGGGCATGGTGCCTTTGACGGGGCGGTTCCACTAGCTAATAGTGGTAAAAAAGTCGCCATCGTCGAAGCGGACAAAATCGGGGGAACTTGTCCAAACCGTGGATGCAACGCGAAAATTACGCTGGACAACCCGGTTCAAC
>NZ_JBFLGB010000033.1:0-19718 GCF_041859915.1 Limosilactobacillus sp. | reverse complement strand
TTGTAAGGCAGATGCTCTCCCAGCTGAGCTAATCCTCCAAAAGTTATCATTCATGACAACAAAATTAATCTTAGCAAGAATTGATCAAATTAGCAAGAGTATTTTCAAAAAATATTTAATTTCCCGGATTTACAATCTAAGTGCAACATCATGATTAAACAAAAAGGCCATGAAGACCCTAACTTAAATTGACCAAAAAATAAGAAAGGTGATCTTGTTAAAGGAGTGCGCCATAAGAATCAACCAGCTTTGTTAACCCTAACCGAACGCTTCACTCGTTTTGAGATTGTTGTTAAAATCCCTGATTATCACGCCGAAACTTGTCGTCAAGAGCTTCAAAGAGTAATTAGTTATCATCCAAGTTGGTTTCACTCGATTACCTTTGATAACGGTGCTGAGTTTTCCAAGTTAGCTCAGATCAGGCAGACAAAGATTTATTTTGCCCATCCATACTCACCCCGGGAACGCGGCAGTAATGAGAACTGCAATGGTTTACTTCGCCAATTTTATCCTAAAGGCCAACCTATCAATCAGTCTCGACTTTATCTTCACCAGGCTGTCAAAGCCATCAACACTAAGCCACGCAAACTTCTTTATTATCACACTGCTCAAGAATGTTTCCAACAATGTTTAGCTTCATAGCTATGTTGCACTTGATTTGACAATTCAGGACATATTAAGGACTTAAATAATGAAACCACCATTACACCGACCCGTGAATCGCCCACTGTTAACCGACTTTGTAACAAATTAATTAAGCAGAATCCCACTATCAAAATAGTTAGTCTCCCTTCACTTTACACCACTCATACTTTTATTGATCGTGCTAATGAACTGGTCTTAACGCGAGCAGGATTTCAAAGTATCAGCCCAACTTTTCGCACCATTGATGTAGAATGGGATTTTTATTCACCCAGTGGACTTGTTTATAGTAAACACCCATTAGCTAAAGTAGTTCACTTTATTGATGCCGTTAAAAAGTCCCTTTAATTTTGTACAACAAACAGTCAAATAATTACCATTAAACTTACAAAGTTAGATTTATAAATTTAGAAACAGAAAAGGGTCAAATTCAAGGAGATAACCTTGAATTTGACCCTTTAAAGTTGGTTTTTAAAGGTTTTGAATATCATCAATGATCTGATCAACAGTTAAATGATTTTGTTGGTAGATCTTAGTAACTGGTACTTCGTCAGTATAAACACGACTCTGGCCATAGTTTAAGACCTTAACATCTTTTCCGCCCAGGTAAGAAGCAACTTTTTCACCAAAACCACCATCTAAAATATTATCTTCCAAAGTGATGATAACCTTATTTGTTTGGGCTAAACGGTCTAACGCCGCCTGATCAAGAATATTAGCTGAAATCGGATTAACCAAAGTAGCGCCTAGTTTCGTAGCTACCTTCTTACCTAATGAAGCGTAAAAATCACCTAAGGCTAAAACGGCAATATCCTTGCCCGGCTTAATTTGGTATTGAATTCTACTGTAATCGTTAGCAACTTGGCCACCCTTTGTTGGAACAGGTTGAACCGGCATCTTAATAGCTACAGGGTGTTTTCTTTGCTTAATCGCCCATTCCATCATGGCTTTTTCTTCTGCTAAACTAGTTGGTGCTAAATAAATCCAGTTTGGTAAATTGGAAACCATTACCTGATCGAAGACACCAATATGGGTTTTTGATTCGCTAGAGATCCCACCACCAGCAATCATCATGACTACCGGCAAATCATTAGCAGCTACATCGTGTGATAACTGGTCAAAAGCCCGTTGCAAGAATGTCGAATTTTCAAACAAAACAGGGATGGCACCTTCTTTAGCCATTCCGGCGGCAAAGGCAACTGACTCTTGTTCAGCAATTCCCACATCTTGATAATTATTAGGATACTTTTCCTTAATTTCATCTAAACCAAAGACCCCTGGAATAGCAGCATTGATTGCCATAATCTTCTCATTATTTTGGATATGTTCTTTCATTACATCCATGGCGACTGAATTAGCATTAGGACCAGTTGGTGCTGGAGCTAACGGTTGGTCAGTCTTTAAGTCAAATGGCATTACCCAATGGTGTGCTTCTTCATGTTCAATTGCTGGTTGATAACCCTTTCCTTTTAAGGTATTAATATGTAATAGAATTGGATGATCAACATCCTTGACAGCCTTAAAGGCATCAATCATTGACTTGATATCATTGCCATCTGCCACATAACGATAGTCAAAACCCATTGCGGTAAATGGATTCTCTTTGGTTTGGCCATTAGATTCACGTAATTTCTTTAATGCTGTAACTAAACCGCCAACGTTATGATCAATGGCCATTTGATTATCATTGACAACAACCACTAAATTATGCTTTTCAATGGCAGCATTGTTTAACCCTTCATAGGCCAAGCCACCCGTCATTGAGCCATCACCAATTAAGGCCATAATATTCTCGTGACCACCCATTAAATCCCTAGCTTTTGCCATTCCAGTTGCGAGGGCAATAGAGGTAGAAGTATGACCAATAGTATAGTAATCATACGGACTTTCATTAGGATTAGAATATGGAGTAACGTCTCCATACTTATCAGGGTCCAACCAGGCATCAGCTCGTCCAGTCAGCATCTTATGCGGATAAGTTTGGTGTGAAACGTCCCAAATAATTTTGTCTTTGGGTGCATTAAAAACATAGTGATAAGCAATTGTTGCTTCAACGATTCCTAAATCAGGTCCCAGGTGTCCTCCCATAGCCGCATCTTTTTCAAGAATCAAAGTACGGATTTCCTGAGCCAGTTTTTCCATTTGAGAAAGGCTCAACTTTTTAACATCGGCTGGAGACTTGACCCGATTTAATAAGTAATCAGGATGTTTGTTCATAATTTTTACCTCCATTAGAATCTTAAATTTCAATACATTTAAATTGTATAAGTGTTTCAAGTAACTGTGAAGACGGCACATTATTGTATCCAGGGAACCTTAAAGTACCCAGTTAGTAGAATGATTAATATTAAAAGCTAAAAAGCCTGTATCAACTGTCCATAATCATTGAATACACAAATATTACCATGCTGATTAACATTCTTATGACAACCATTATCAGTAAAATAACGCGGTGCCTCGTTAGGATACTGAATTACCTTAACCGGACAATCACCTTTATTTGGATTATCAATAGTCATATTATCTGAATAATTTGTTGTTGATGGGCTAAATATTCCATGAATGCGATTAGTTGGTACATGACCGGTTACGATCGTCTTTCCAGTTAAATTATGGGCAAAAGTTGTCTGGTCATTTTCCCAAATATAATTGGTACGTACCCAAAGATGTGTGCGAACATAAGGATCAACTTGCATATTCTTATATGATTGAAGGTGGACATGACCAGCCAACTCGCCTCTAGTTAAACCAGCATGAACGAAGACTAAGTGCTTAGTAACGTACATCGTTGGTAAATTAATTAGAAATGAATAGTATGGATTTTTTTGCAATGAACATCTGATTTTCTTTTTACTTAACGAAGCCCTTAGCCACGTCCTAGCTGTCTCTTCTCCACCCTTAAAATACCAAGTAAGATCGCCTTTCGTAACAAATTCATACATTCGTTGCTCATGATTGCCAATTAAAGCAATCGCATGGTCTTGTTGTACTTTTCGTCGAATAAACTTAACTATTTGTAAGCTATAAGGATGACCATCAATATAATCGCCACCAAACACTAATTGTGCGTTCGGATATTTTTCTTCTGCTAAAGTAACTAAGTTAATCCATGGATCACCAATTCCGTGGGGATCTGAAGCAAAAATATATTGCATAGTCAATTTCTTTTCTATTCCTATGATAAACTACTTGGTTAAAGGCCATTAAATAAATTAAACTTAAATAAAACACTGGAAAGCATTATACTAACAAGAGGAAATAGATTTTATTAACCTTTTCCATCACTCGTAATTAAACCTATATAAACAGTTTGGGGAGATTATTTACTCGTTGAATGGGAAATAGTTACGAGCAATATTTGAAAATGGAGGAAAAAAGTATGCTTCTTTAATGGCTACTTTTCTTCCTCCATTTTTAGTAAAAGTCGTATGGTAATATAAGAGAAAAGCAGTTTATTATAAAATTTATCGATAAATGAACTAAGCATATTTGTAATTTTCTCTTACATATAAAATTATAGCAATGATTTCGTTACACTACTAACATTTTACTCACCGCTGGCCATGACTAATTCACTTAAGATTTTCTTTTATGACTAAGCCACCCAAATAAGTAATGATGGTGACCTTGATTCTTTTGGATTTTAATTAATTTATTTTCTTGATTTTCGGTTAATTTAGTAATCTTAGTAATTGCATCGGCCAATTGGGCATTAGTATCAATCTTACGTGCATTTTGTGCTTCTTCGCTACTATTATATTTTTGTTGAAGAGTATCACTTTTAAGCCAATGATCAAAGTTCTTCACATCAACAATAAAGCTAGTACTAGTTTGCTGGTGACTAATGGCAAATACTGAAAATACCTTCTCATCATCTTCGAGCCACTATTATTTGCAGTATGATCAGAACTAGCATTAAATAATTGCTTATTAATTTGGGCCTTCAACCGACCATTCTGTTTAATGAAAGTGATATCACTACCTGTTTTTGCTTGATTAATCAGCATCGTCCAGTCATTCCGACCCACAAATAAGGAATAATCATAATTATCCGCAAAGTAAGCCTCAACCAGTGGGAACATATCAAATCGATCCATTGCCTGTTTTAAGACAAATTTGATTGGATATATGAGTATCAGCAAACTTCCAAAAATTGATATTAGTATTTAGTCTTTGTTGTGTATAGTCTAAAATATCTAGCATTAGTACACTCCTCCCTGCTTTTCTTCTTTAATATGCCTGAAAATTTTTTATTTGTCATAAAAAAGCAAATAAGGAGGAATAATTTACTAACAAACGACTTAGACTATTAACGATGATTATCTTTTATTTGAGCCATGATCGCTCCTAAACAGTAACCAATGAAAAAGATAAACGAAAGCAATAAGTAGGTAATCAAGAATTTCATATTCTCACCTCCTATATTCTTAAAACGGTAAAATCCGGATTTTATTCTTTATTATGTTAAAATAAATTTAATAATATTATCAGGAGGTAAGTATATGCACACTGTTAAGATCAATAAAATAACCCTACCAGCCATCGGAATTGGGACCTGGCACATGGGTGATCACCCTCGTCAAGTTACTACCGAAGTTCAGGCCATTCAAGCAGCTCTTGACCATGGTGCACGAGCAATTGATACTGCTGAAATGTACGGGAATGGTCGCGCAGAGCGAGTAGTTGGTCAAGCCATTAAGAATTATCAGCGTGAGCAACTTTATTTAATTGATAAGGTTCTTCCTACTAACGCCGGGCAGGCACATCTAGAGCAAAGCCTTGACCGCAGCTTACAATTAGTTGGTACCGACTACTTTGATCTTTACTTGCTACATTGGCGAGGAAGTATTCCTCTTGCCGAAACAGTCAAAGAACTAGAAAAAATGGTAACCAAAGGTAAAATTCGTGCTTGGGGCGTCTCCAACTTTGATGTTGTTGATCTCAAAGAGCTATGGAACCTTCCAAACGGAAACCACTGTGCTGCTAATGAAGATCTTTATAATCTTGATGAACGTGGAATTGAATATGATTTGCTTCCATTAATGCACCAACATCATTTACCATTAATTGCGTATTCTCCACTTTCCGAAGCAGACACTATTTCTGGTAAATTGACAGCCGATCCCTTGCTCAATGAATTAGCCATCAACCATCATGTCAGCATCTACCAGATCATGTTGGCCTGGACCTTACGCAATGGAAATACCTTAAGCATCCCCAAAGCAGGAAATATTCAGCACGCAATCGATAACATGAAGGCACTGGCAATTGATTTTACGCCTAATGAGAATGCCGCTTTAGCTCAACATTTCCCTAAGCCTACCAGTAAACAACCTCTTGCAATGATTTAGTGATAGTTCCTGCATTCTTCTACAATTATGAAAAGGAAAGGCACAATAATGAAACGCAATTTAACCTTTATTAGTAAAAAAATGTCATATGCTCTTCGTCATAATCCAGACAAGTATGGAATTAAATTAGATGAATACGGTTATACCGATCTTAACGTTTTTATTGCTGCCCTAAATCGCGTCCATCGCTTGCACCTAACCAAATCCGACATTGAAGAAGTCATCGCTAAATCGACAAAACAGCGTTTTAAAATTAAAAATAACCGCATCTGTGCTCTCTATGGCCACTCAATTCCGGGAATTATCAAACACCAAGAAGCCACACCGCCGGCAATTCTTTATCATGGTACCGCTCGACGATTCATGCCCAGCATTAAAAAACTGGGACTTTTACCTATGCAGCGACAGTTTGTTCACCTTTCAACTGATATTCCTACTGCTCGCCAGGTTGGCGCCCGTCATGACAATCAGCCAGTTATTTTAACAATTGATACGCGAGCTGCTCATGCTGCCGGTGTTAAATTTTACATTGGCAATAAACAGGTATGGTTAGCCAACGAGATTCCGCCACGTTTTCTACATCGGTGGCGGCAATCATTATAAGTCATTTAACTATTATCAAAACGATTTTAAAAGAAATTTATTAAAAAGTACTTTACGAAATTGCTATTTCTTGATATGATAGTACCTGTTCGCTGTTAATGAACAGGTATTTTCGGGAAATAGCTCAGCTTGGTAGAGCACCTGGTTTGGGACCAGGGGGTCGCAGGTTCGAATCCTGTTTTCCCGATTTTTGTTTTTTTAAACCGTAAAGCGACGCCCGGCTTTCCCCCAGGCGTCGCTTTTATATTCCACCTTCTATTGCTCATTGTTTTCTCCACTTAACTCTTTCGATTAAAGGGATCCCAGGTATACTTTGCTCGAGGACCACCAATGTATTTCGGCCGTGAACGCAAGTAAGTTGTATGGGCTTGGCCAATGGTGCCAACAGAAGTACGTACTGGAACCTGAACAAAGCGCACTTGCATTCCAATAAAGGTATCACCAATATCCATTCCAGCAGCTGCCTGGATGTGTTCAACTTCAATCGGCTCTTTAAAATTTTCAAAAGCGGCAATTTGCCCCGCTCCACCGGCATGAATCTGCGGATAAACCATAACTTGTTCCAGACCATATTGTCTGGCAACCTCTTTTTCAACTACCAAGGCTCGGTTAATATGCTGGCATCCTTGAACAGCTAAATGAATTCCCAGTGGCTTTAGAATACTAATAATTGTTTTAACAATTGTTCGACCAATTTCAATACTTGAATCTTGGCCAATCGTTTGCCCTTGAACTTCGCTGGTACTGAGTCCTAAGACAAAGAGATCACCCGTTTCCAATTTAGCCTGATCGAGCAGTTCGGTTAGTCCTTGTTTAGTCTGCTGCTTAATCCGTTCTAAATCTACCATTTATTACATCACGCTTTCTCTCTTAATTAACAAATCGGTGTAATTTAACCAAGGCTTATTAATTATCAAACACATTTTAGCATACTTACTAAAAGTCGTCATTTCCTTAAGAATAGTTGATTATTAAGCCTTATCAACTAAGCGCATGATTAGGTAATCACGGGCATCTTGTTCCGACATTTGGACACCAGCAATTATTAAGCGTCCCGCAGCATCCCGTCCTTTTAGGATTTTATTGACGACTTTTTTATCATGATAATAACGTTGCAAAAGTTCTGCTGTCGGTAATTGACGCAAAACCTCCGCGTAAGTTTGATTATTTTTCATTCCCATTTGCTCGTCCTCCCTTTAAGCAATTGGTTAGCATTATACCACTTTTGTAACATATCCGCTGAATCAACGCTTGTTAGTTAGTTATACGATATAATAAGAATAACAAACAAAAGGGGTGAAAACTTGGAAGCAGATAAATACCTCAAATTAATTCAAGAAGAGCTTGCCAAACTACCTGATTATGTTAACGAATACTATCTTGGTACTAATCATGCTATTACAACAACCTATCAGTACCTTACCGAAATTCGACGTTTCTTTGATTGGTTACGGACAAGTGGCATAGTTAAAGCCTCAAACAACCAATCAATTCCTACTACAGTCTTAGCTAAGCTGCGCCGAAACGACATTATGCTCTATATTGATCATCTTAAGCACAGTACTAATGTTCAGGGACGCCTTAATTCACCGACCTCAATCAATCGGTCAATCAATGCCCTGCGTTCTCTTTTTAAATTTTTAACGGTTACCGCTGATGTTAAGGATGGAGAACCGTATTTTTATCGTAATGTAATGCTTAAAATTGACTCACTTAACGATACCAAAACACTTAACTACCGAGCACATAACTTAGCTTCACATATGTATCGTGGCCAAATGAAATTTGATTTCATCAACTTCATTCGTAATGAATATCCTCAAAAGTGTGATAAGCGTGCTCGACCGGCTTTCAGACGTAATTATGAACGGGATATTGCCATCATCACCCTTATCCTCGGCACCGGAGTCCGGGTCTCTGAAGCCGCCAACGTTAATTTAGCAGACCTTAACTTAAAACAACAACTACTTGATGTTACCCGTAAAGGTGGCCAACGCGACTCGGTACCGATTGCTCCGTGGGCTGTACCATATCTTAAATCTTATTTAGCAATTCGCGCACAACGGTACCATGCCCATAAAAAAGATACCGCCTGTTTCTTAACCGTTTATCATGGTCAAACCCACCGGATGACTGCTAATTCAATTGAAAAGATGGTGAAGAAATACTCTACTGCCTTTGGCCATCCCCTGACGCCTCATAAACTCCGTCACACGCTCGCTTCAGAACTCTATGATGTCACCAAAGACCAGGTTTTGGTTGCTCAACAATTAGGGCAGAAGGGGACCTCGGCTACTGACCTTTATACTCACGTTGATCAAAAAGAACAGCGTGCGGCTCTCAAGGAAATCAGTGAGCACCCAGCCAAACATTAAAACACGTCACACCATGATATTTTATTGGTATGACGTGTTTTCTTATTTAATAGTAATCACTTTGGCTGCTGCTATCGCCGCTGAACTAAGCTCCTGGCCAATACCAGAACGACTAGGAACCTTGTACTTGCCATCAACAGGATGGTAATGATATTTGCCAGAATTATAGTTAGCAGCTTTGAGATTAATCTCATGTTCTTCGTGAATAACAAAATTAGGGCAAGCTGCCTCAAATTGAAGAGCGGCTGCAGTTGCAATTGGGCCTCCACAAACATGCAATTGAATACCTAATTCATTAGTAGCAGCCAGGGCGATAATTTGTTGGGCCCCAGTGACTCCGCCACAAGTTCCTAAGTCTGGTTGGACAATCCCAATTGATGATAAATAGGGTTGGTAGGTTGCTGGAATCGTCAAGTGTTCACCAACCGCTAATGTAGCTCCCGTAGCCTGTACAAGTCGTTTGGTGGCAGCTGGATTTAATGTTGGTAAGAGTTCCTCATAATAATCGATTCCTAGTGGTGTAAGTTTACGAACCAACTGGATGGCCGATGACAAGTTAAGATTTGCGTGGCAGTCAATGATGATCTGAACATTCTTGCCCACCGCTTGACGAATAGCAGCAACTCGTTGGTAATAGCGATTTAATTGGTCTGGCTTCAAGAGGGCCCGATTGGGAACTAATGACCGTCCTGCCTCCAAATCAATTGGATCTATCTTAATAGCCGTGTAGCCCTGTCTCTTTGCACGCTTGGCCAGACGAGCAAAATCACTAGGTTGGTCTAGTCTTCTTGAAAAAGGTCCCCAGCCGTATTCGAGGTGACTAGCATAAACCGGTAAGATGTTACGAATTTGTCCGCCAAGAAGTTGGTAAAGGGGGACATTAAATGCGCGGGCCTTAAGATCCCAAAGGGCAACATCAATAGCACTAATTGCTGAGTACAAGATGGTGCCACCATTCTTAGCCCAAAAAGTATGTTCATAAAAGTCTTGCCAGATGGCATTAATTTGGCTGGCATCCCGACCAAGTAATTGTGGAGCCAGTTCTTGCAGCACTCCTACTGTGCCCTGAGCACCTTTACCATAAGCAATACCGGCTTCCCCCCAGCCATGGTTACCATCATCTGTGATAATTTTGACGACTACTGGATGCCAGTACCTTCTTAGTTGTGGACCCCAATCAAGTTGATAAATTTTGACCTGCTTAATTTTCATGGTCAGCCACGGCTTTCATTATCTTGACTGCAATCTGACGGCTGGCCCCCGTAACTAATTGCTGGTCAAGCTGCTGCCTTTCTAAGGTTCGCTGAATCTGCTTCAGATCAATAGCAGTTCCGTCAAGCTGGGCTTGCAACTGATTTGCCCCCTCTTGGCCCATCAACATCAAATCACCGTAGAGTTTCACATCAGCCAAATGTTGGTGACGAACATTAAAGCCGATTCCTAAGCTACCGATTCCATGAAAATAACTATCGATATAGTAGTCATTAAGTCCACTGCCGTAAATCCAACGATGTGTACCAAACTTCTGAACTCCCAACTGCTTAATCTTTTGCCAGTCATCTTTGGTCAAATGAATTGTCTGCATCTCCGGGTTAGCCCGCTGTTCTGCTGCTAGAACTGTTTTCCAAAGATCACTAATAGTAAAATTGGGTTGATTAATGAACGGCTTAAGGTTAGTAACCCGACTATGAACGGATTTTATTCCCTTATCAGCTAACTTTGATTTCGATGGTGTTAGGACTTGGCTTGCAACAGTGGTATTGACGTTAAACATTAGGGTACCGCCGTAAAGAACTCGGTCGCCAATTTGTGAAAACGACATGCCAGAAAACTTTTTTCCTTGGTAAGTAAGGTCATTACGCCCCGTTTCCTGTGCATCAATACCTAACGATCTTAGGGCTTGCAAAATCGGATGAATATAATGACTAAACTTAGGGGTCTTAACTTTTTGTGCCGTATCAATATAGACGTAAGTAAGGTCACCAGGATCAACAAAGACTGCACCGCCACCAGAATTACGGCGGACGACACTGATGTGCTGCTGCTTAAGATATGGAAAATTAACTTCATGATAAATATCCTGATAGTGGCCTAAAATAACGGTTGGCACCATTGGGTGATAAAAGTACAATAATTCTTCTCCCGCAAATTGAGGATCTTTTTGTAGATACTCAGGTAAGGACTCCGGAATAATTGGATCCTTAAAATAATCTTCATTCTCGCTTGTATCAATGTAGAGCATTGTGACCACCTCTTAGAGCTATTATAGGCTTTTATACCCACTTAATTGACGAATTAAGTAAATGAAATAGAATTTACCTAACTAAAGTCTTTACAATCTTATAAATACAAGATAAGATTAGCATTAAAAAATAATTAGAATCAGCTATGTTTACAAGAGAGGAAAATTGATTATGAGTAAGATTGCATCCTTAATACCAGCAAGTTTACGTTCAGCAAAGCCATCACTAATCCGGGTGTTAAATAACAAATATGGTAGTGATCCGCAAATGGTTAACTTAACTATTGGCGAACCGGATTTTAATACCGCTGACCACGTTAAACTGGCCGCAATTAAGAGTATCCTTGACAACCACACCCACTATCCACACAATTGGGGAACACCAGGATTACGAGATGCAATTAGTCAGTACCTTGCTACCCATTTTGGTGTCCACTATGATCCATCTTCGGAAGTGTTCGTTACTGAAGGGGCTAGTGGCGCCATTAGTACAATTATTAATGGCCTCTGTCAGCCGGGAGATATTGTCTTAATTCCCTGCCCAGCCTATACGCTTTACCGGATTAATGCCCAAATGGCTGGTGCCAAAAGCGTTGAATTAAGAACACAAGAACCCGATTTCAAGGTTACACCACAGTTGTTAAAAGATGCTCTAGATAAGTATGGTAGTCGGGTCAAGGTTCTAGTCTTAAATTATCCGGTTAATCCCACTGGAGTCACCTATACTCCCGATGAATTACGAGCTCTAGCAACGGTACTTAAACAATATAATGTGGCAATTCTTGACGATGAAATTTACGCCGAATTGACGTACGAAGGACATCACTTTTCCTTAGCTAAGTTGCTACCAGACCAAACCCTCTTAGTAAGTGGTGTTTCGAAGAATGCTGCAATGACTGGTTGGCGGATTGGTTACATTTGCGGCCCTAATGATGTCTTACGGTCACTTGCTAAAGTTCACCAAGCCGCAATTTCGACAACTGCGACTATGAATATGGATGCGGCCGAAGAGGCCCTGCGTCATGGTGACCATGATACGGCAGTCATGAAGGCGGCTTACGATCAACGACGTCAGTATTTAATTAAAGCAATGAAAAAGATTTGCTTTCATTTTACACAACCAAGCGGTGCCTTTTACTTGTGGGTTAAGATCCCGGACAATTTTGCCGGTAATTCGATGGCCTATGCTGAACACTTAGCAGAAAAGGCAAAGGTTGCAATTGTTCCTGCAGCAGCCTTTACCAACCTGCCCGTTCGCTACTTTCGGATCTCTTACGCTGCATCAATGGAAAAGCTTCGGCAAGCAATCACAGGATTTGCCAAAGTATTTGCAGATGACCAAGCTTCTTATAATGATTAATTCACCATTTTAATCGGAGCCAACAGGGCACCCTTGATTTAAGGTGTCCTGTTGGCTTTTATCTTATATTTTCTTACTAAGATTGATGAAGGATTTCTAATTTGATAGGCTAAATTATGTTGTGTCCGTATAAACATAGTTATTGTTTTTTAAGTTTTGAAAGGAAGTGCGCAAATGACTCAACACAAGCAACTAGTACGAATGTCGTTAGCAGCGATTTTGCTTGCTTTAACTGTTGTCTTTGGCCGAATTTTCCTAATTCCGCTTCCGTGGACCCACGGTAATGTGAATCTATGTGATGCCGGTATTTTCATCGCTTCATTGATGCTAGGGCCGTGGTATGGCGGCTTTGTTGGTGGCTTTAGCGGCCTATTTCTTGACCTTATTTCTGGTTTCGCTCAATATGCTCCGTTTTCATTTGTTGCCCACGGGTTGGAGGGACTCATAACAGGATTAATTACTAAGCATTTACCAAGTCTGTGGGGAAAGATTCTTGGCCTGACTGTTGGAACTATCATCATGGTTGTCCTTTACCTGGTTAGTGATTCCATTATGTATTCATTTTCAACTGGTATTTTAGGAATTGGGCCTAACCTTTTCCAAGGACTGATTGGTGCCGTGGTTGCTTTCGTTATTGAGAAACCGTTGCAAAAGCGAATCAAGATGCTTTAATGGTTATTTCGTGATTAAGATTAAATATCTCCTTACAAACATGAAACAAATTACTGCGCAAAAACTAACTTCAAAGAAATTGTTCATCCAATTCTTGGTTAAGTAGTGACCGATACCGCTGGAGACGCTGTACTCGGTCAATTAACTGGTAATCTAACTGGGCACGACGATGTGCACTCCACGGATCCGCTAATTTGAGATGATCTTGATCATTAAAACGGTAACCTCCCCACATATGTTGACTAATCGGATTAGTCAACACCGAATCAACGACCCGCAAGAGACCAACCGTATGCTGATCATCAAGGTAACCTAACGCTACAACATCACGGGGATCAATGTAATTGAAAATTTGGCAGCGTAATTCTAAGGCTATTTTTCGCTGTTGAGTATTCAATAACCAATACAAGTTTGGCCCTTCATAGAGCCAAGCGCCAGCAATTTGTTCAGGAAAATGACAATTAGCCAGGGCAAATTGGCCATTGATTGCTCCTAAAGAATGGCCATAAACATAACAGTGATAACCAGGCCACCTTTGAAATAAGTGGTTAAAGCAGCGGGCAGCAGTTTGAATTTCTCCAGGAATAGTTGGTAACTGGTTTAAGATAGCTCCACCAATTGGCAAGTTGACCCGTAACCATTCATTAGTCCAGGTTGTCGGATCTCCCTTACGAATTCCAGAGGAGCCCCGCAGAAGGACCGTCATTTCTCGAGAATGATTATTAATAATCACGGTGCCCCGAAAGCCATCGGTGGTTTGGAAAACTTGTTTAACCTCGCCAATTTCTAGACCAGTTAATTTAACCCGCATTCCCACTTGCCAGTTATGATATTCAAGCTGGGCTAATTGTACTCGTTGACGGTCCGTTAAGTGATCATTAATCATCTTTTTTATTTCCTTTCGTTTTAAACAATTGTGGCAAAATTGGTAACAGGGTGATATATAATTATCATTAGGGATTAAATAACTTTAAGGGAGTGTGAAGTGAATGCTATATAACGCGGCACTAGTCTTAGAGGGTGGTGCCTTTCGTGGCCAGTATACGGCAGGAGTCGTAGATACCTTTCTTGCTCACCACATTGAATTTGCGAGTGTGATCGGTGTTTCGGCGGGTTCGCTGTGTGGAGCTAATTTTGTTTCTAAACAATACGGTCGAGCGGCCATGATTAATATTAATCATCGTCATGATCATAATTATATTTCTTTCACTCACCTGTTGCACCGTCAAACGATCATCAACCTTGATTATCTCTTTGAAGACCATGGTTGGCAATGGGAAAATTTCAATGAACGAGCTTATGAACGTTCTGCTTCTAATTTTACAGCAGTAGCAACTAGCCTAATTACCGGCAAGGCGGTTAGTTTCACTAATCCTACTGGTAATGAGTTAACTCGTGCATTAAAAGCTTCATCCTCAATGCCAATCCTTGCAAAACCGCAACGAACCAGTCAAGGCCTCTGTATGGATGGTGGAGTGGCCGATTCAATCCCCTATGATGTCGCTCAGCAGCAGGGTTATGGCAAGGTAATAGTTGTCCGAACACGAGATATTAATTATCGAAAAAAGGCAACAAGTAGGACCCTAACGAGACTCTATCATCAATATTATGGACGTGATTACCCACTTTTCGTTCGTGCGGCAATTGCACGGCCAACCGTCTACAATCGTCAGGTTGAAACAATCAATCGTCTAACTAAAGCGGGAAGGTTCTTTACGATTGCTCCTCGTCAGCCAGTAAAAGTTAGTCGAATTGAGGGAAACGTTAAGAAACTACGCCAGCTCTATAAAACTGGTCAGCGAGAAACGCAAGCCATCCTGCCATCATTACGTCAGTACCTTCAAAGCTAAGAAGCATATTTATGTTATACTTAAATGTAGTTTAATAAATGCATTAGGAGTGTCCGTAAGGCGGACTGAGATACACTTATCAAGTGTGGATCCTATGAACCTGTCGAGTTGAGACTTGCGAAGGAAAATGCAAATAAGAAAGTCTCGGCAGTAGTCGAGGCTTTCTTTGTTCAAGGGGGAATGAACTTAATAATGAGTGACCGTTTACCATATCAGTTAATTGATCAAGTTCGTCAATCTAATCCGGTAATCTTCACCGTCGCTAATGAAGTAACCACTAGCAAAGTAGCAGACGGGTTGAGTGCTATTGGCGCCTCACCGATTATGTCGGCGGAACCGGCAGAGGCACCGGCTATGGTGGCCTTGGCTAATGCAATTACGATTAATCTAGGAACCATTACAAAACAGCAATTAACCGAAATCCACGCAATACTAAATGCTAATGCGGGTCGATGTCCAGTTGTTCTAGATCCAGTTGCGGTTGGTAGTATTCCCTACCGACATAAGATTGCTAATCAGCTGCTTCATGATTATCATTTTACCGTTATTCGGGGTAATGCTGGCGAAATTGCTGCATTAGCTGGCTTGGATTGGCATGCTCATGGAATCGATACTGGTCAAGGAGAACTTGATCCAATTGTAATTGCTAACAAGTGTGCCATCCGTTACCGTTGCTGCGTTGCCTTAACTGGTCCAACCGACATTATTACTGATGGTCACCATCTCTTTACTAACCCATTCAACAATCGCTTTTTAACTTTAAATGTTGGTAGTGGTGATATGTTATCCAGTATCTTAGCAGCTTATCTGACTATTGGGAATGATACTTTTCAGGCAAGTGCCCTCGCCTGCCAGACTTTTTCCTTAGCTGGCATTAAAGCGGCTAACCATGTCCAAGGCCTCGGTCAATGGCAAGTACACTTTTTCGATGAACTTAGTAACCTAACAGCCACGATAGTTAAAAATGAACTAGCAGAAAGGACAGATAATAATGACTAATGATTTCCCTCAAGTACTAACGATTGCTGGAACCGATAGTGGTGGCGGGGCCGGAATTTCCGCCGATTTTAAGACGATGCAAATGCGGCATGTTTTCGCAACAATGGTCGTTGTGGCCGTGACAGCCCAAAATACACTCGATGTTCAAGATGCCCTTCCGATGCCACCTAAGCTAATTGATGAACAGTTTGCATCCCTGGCTGCTGACTTCAAAATTCGGGCTTGTAAGACGGGGATGTTGGCCGATGTTCCACGAGTCAAGGCTGTTGTCCGTAACCTGGAAAAATACAATTTTGGTCCTTTAACAGTGGATCCAGTAATGATTGCTAAGGGTGGCGCTCAGCTGCTTAGTGATGACGCCATCACGGTTGTTCGTGATCAACTACTACCATTGGCTGACTTGGTAACTCCTAATTTACCAGAAGCAGAAAAATTGACGGGGATGACGATTACCACCGAAGACGAAATGGTTATGGCTGGTAAAAAGCTTCAATCGCTTGGCGCTAAAAATGTACTGGTTAAGGGTGGCCATTTCCACAATGTCAATGCAGCTAACGATTTTGTCCTACTTGCTAACGGCAAAAGCTTCTGGATGACATCTCCTCGAATTGCTACTCACAACACCCATGGTACTGGCGATACAATTTCAGCCTGCATTACTGCCGAATTAGCTAAGGGGCATACCATGGAAGAAGCCCTTCACATTGGTAAAGATTATGTTGAGGCGACAATTCGTGATGGAATTAACGTTGGTCATGGTCATGGTCCTTTAAATCATTGGGCGCCAATTAAGGAGGATTGATTAAAATTGCAATTTGATTCTAAAATGCTACAAGCCTACCTAGTAGGTGGCACTCAAGATACTCATTATAATCCAACCGAATTCTTACAAAAGGTTGAATTAGCAATGCAATCTGGAATTACTGCTTTTCAATACCGCGAAAAAGGTGATTCCCGTCTTACTCGTCAGGAACGACTAGAAATGGCTCAGCGACTCCGCAAGTTGACTCATCACTACCACATTCCTTATTTTATCGATGATAACGAAAAATTAGCCTTACAAGTAGGAGCCGACGGAGTTCATGTTGGTCAAAAGGATCAAAGAATTGAAACTGTTATTCGTCGGGCAGCTGGTAAGCTAATGATTGGCTATTCCTGCAATACTCCGTCAGAAATTAAAAGGGCTAATCAATTAACGGCAGTAGATTATGTTGGCGCTGGGCCGGTCTTCCCCACTAACTCTAAGGCTGATGCTGATCCAGTACTTGGGTTAACTAAACTCCATCAATTAGTTCAAGTAAGCCACCACCCGATCGTCGCCATCGGTGGCCTAAACCCAAATAATGTCAAAACTACTGCTAAAACGGGTGTAGTTGGTGGAGCCGTAATTTCAATGATTCTACAAAGTGAAAATATCCCGCAAACGGTCAACCAGCTTCGGCACGCTTTTCGCTAAAAAGAAAGAGTGTCTACCATCACTTTTAGCAGACACTCTCCCTTATCCAATTAACAAGTAGGTATCAAGCAACATACCCACAACAATTGATTATACTATCTATTTCACATTAAATTGTCTTAGATTTTAAATTCTTACATTTTTGCCACATTTACTGATAAAGCTAATAGCATAAGTCAACTACCACTGATTAAAATCAGTGGCTTGTAGCTCACGGATCTGACGATCCAGAAGTGGTAGCGTCTAAAAGACTTCTTCCCAAAGCGGCTACATCATCGGATGGTTGACAGCACCCGTTTAACAGGCAAGGTTTACTCGCCCGTTGTTAATTTATTAAAAGCTGGATGTTTGTTACCGCTAACGTACCGGGTACCTAGCAGCTGAATGTTCATAGCACCAATGCGGTCGTCGTTAGAACAGTAACCACACTCATCGCAAACGTATAAGTGCGTGTCATGATGACGGTTGTTCTTCCAAATGCGGCCACACTTCGGGCACCGCTGGCTGGTGTACTTTGCGGACACCTGAACCACTTCACTACTCGTTAAGTGGGCTTTGTAAGTCAAGAACTGACCGAGCTGGAAGAATGCCCACGATACTTGTTCGTAGCGACGACCTTTGGCAACTTTTTCGGTAGCAGAACGAACATTAACCAGATTTTCCAGCACAAATAGAGTGTTAGCACCATAACGTTCAACGAGTGTCTTTGATAACTGGTGATTAACATCAGCCATCCAGCGGTTCTCTCGTCGGCCGATTTTCTTAAGACGGCGCTTAGCTGACTTGGTGCCTTTACTTTGTAATTGCTGGCGAAGACGTTTAAACTTCCGCCGCTTGCGGATCACCTCTTTGCCAGAGAAAAACTTTGTTTTCCCCTGTTCGTCGTAGACGGTGGCAATAAACCGTAAACCACGATCAATGCCGACCACATGTTCTGATTGTTCTTTAGCGTAATCTGGCAGTTCCTTAGTGGCACTGATGTGCATATACCACTTGTTGCCAGTGTACAGTATTTTCGCCATTCCGAACTGCCACGTACCATCGAGGTACTGGTCAAATCCTTGGCAGACAAACGGCGCTTTAATCCGACCATTAACCGTGTTGATTGACATCACATGATCGGCCTTAATTGACCAGTCACGGTTGCGTTGCAAATCGAGCTGAGGGCGTTTGAAATTAATCGGGTGCCACAACCATTCCAATGTGCGAGGGGCCGTCTTCCAGATGTCATTGCCGTACTTGTCCTGCTTACCACTGTTGTAGCGGTAAGGGTACTGTTTCAGTTGGGTTTTAACCGTCCGATAGCGAGCAGTAGTCGTCCGGATGACTGATTGAGCCATTTGAGCTTTCAAACCATATCGTGACCGTAATTGGTGATACAACGCCTTGTTTAATACAGCTTGTTGCATCTCAAATTGATGGTCAAACATGTATTGCGACACGTAGTTGCAAGCTTGACGGTATTGTTCTAACGACTTTGTTAAAGCCATTTCATCAAATGGTGATTGTAATTTCAATTTGCATTTGATAGTGATTGCTTGTTGCATCTAGGTCCGCCTCGCTTTTTTCATACCACAATTATATCATAATTGGGTTTGAACATACTTAGAAAGGACTAAGCTAAAAAGAGCACCTTGTGGTGCTAAAGTGGGGCTTTCCTCCCATGGCTAAAGCCACGGGTATCCAGCCTATTTATTTTCAATGAAAGCACTATCGATTCGCTCTGATTATGTTATGGAGATTTTCAAGGGAACCAAAACAATCGAATACCGGACCTGGTCTACCAAATACCGTGGCAATCTTTTAATTTGTGGTACTGCTAAAAAAGTTCATGGCGGGTTGCCCGGTTATGCTACTTGTGTTGTTAAGCTTACCAACATTATTAAGTATGGTGATCACGATTACGGTTGGCAATTAGCCCCTTTCAAACCTAATGGTTCCTACTGGATTTACCCCTTTCACGTTAAGGGACAATTAGGGCTTTTTAACGTGGAAAATCAATTGATTCGGCGAGCCCCGGTGATTGGTCCAACTGCTCCTGGGGCTCAACACTGGTTTCAAAAAGTGATTACTCCCCTGATTTATTAATAGAAAGAAGCAATTTATATGAAAAAACAATCAACAATGATCGTTTCCATCATTCTTTTAATTATCTTTGTCATCTTCGC
>NZ_JBFLGB010000032.1:0-19792 GCF_041859915.1 Limosilactobacillus sp. | reverse complement strand
AATTGATCAAATTAGCAAGAGTATTTTCAAAAAATATTTAACTTTATTACCACTGTTCACGTGTATAAGCCATCTGCCAAAAAGCTCGTTCATAATGACAACTAATCACAAAAGCACGTTTCATTCTTTGGCGGGTTAGGTTATCACTAATGGCGGCTTGTTGGTTAACAATTTGCTTCATTTGCTTCGTGCTAGTCGTAAAATCTTGACCTGCATAGCTATCAAAGAATTCCTGATAAAGAGCAACTGGACTTTTCTTCTTTGCCAACCGCAACCCTACCTCACTATAAAGCCAATAACAAGGGAGAAGGCCCGCACAACCAACCGCAGTTCCATATTGGCCCAATTGATAGTACATATGAGTAATATAAGCATATGAAGCCGGAGCGATTGATGTATTCTGAAGTTCTTTTTGAGTAAGGCCAATTTCTTGGTGTATTTGCTGTTGTGCAGCGTCTTCACCCTCACCCAGGTGAATTAAAATTATTGCTTCATTTTTCGGTAAATTTTGAGCTGCTAGTCTGTGCAAATGATTAAATGCTGTTAAATAATGATTATCTTGAATAAGATAATAACGAAAAATCGAAAGGGGAAGAGTTCCCCGACTGAGTGCCTGAATAAAGGGATGATTAATGCTAGCTTGCCGGGTAGCTGTCATTATATCAGTTAATTGATCGGTAAATTTATCCATTGAAGAATACCCTCTTTATCTTAATTATAATGATAAATTTTTAAGCCAAAATGAAATTGTATAAAGCAACACACATAAAATAGGTCAAAATTTGCGAGTGTGATTTACCTAGAGCAATGATTCATTAGTTAAGGGGATGGATTTCAACACCGGACTGGCTAATTCCTTTATTCCTTGAAGATCGTGTATCCAGTACTTGTTGCCATCCTTAATCAACAGTCCTCGATGAACAAAATTTGCGATAACATATAACAGATGACGATAAGTTACGCCAAAATATGCTGCTACTTGTTGGTGATGTTCGCGGTAACAACCATCAATTGACGTCATTAAAACCAGGGCTACTAGGCGATTGACCAACCTAAAACTCTGATTTTGAGTAGCTAAACTTAAGTTACGAATATTCTTACTGGTCAATTGACGACCTAAGCTGCGTAGGTGAACTACTCGGCCATAAATAACCGAGCTTCTGGGAACATGAAGTAGTATTTAGGATCTTGCACGTGTATTCACGATACCTAACTTACAGAACTTCGTTATTTTACCAAGGTTAGTCCCTAACCTAGTAGTTTTATCGGACTACCACCTAATTACGTGTTCTGATGGATACTGACTTGGTTTTCATCAGCTATTTTTAATCCATTACAACTCATGGCGTTATCGCAGCACAAACTCTCGTAGTTACTCTTCCCGGAAATTGCTCAGTGTCCTCGTGGAAGTAATGTTGACGGTATTATTTTCAATCCATTCGAACCAAATTATCTGAATTAATTATACTATAAGTTAAGTATTAATGTGCTTTATAAAAAACAATTCATCACGTCCTTAAAAGAACGTGTTTCCTTGCTCAGTTTCAAAAATTGCTGGCGGATATTTAACTATGATATGCTATTAATGAAAGCACTTTCAGAAAAAGGAATGGTATTTATGAAAATTATAATGTATGGTACTAAAGCCGCTGAACGACCTTTCGTAAAAGAATGGCAGGAGATTACCGGCAATGAGGTCAAGATGGTGACGGAAAGCTTGTCGGCCCAAACAATCGGCATGGCTAAAGGATATGATGGAATTTCAATTCAGGCGACTTCTTCATTGGGACAGCCTGATTTTTACCGTCAGTTAGCAAAGATGGGGATTAAGCAACTGTCAACGCGGACGGCTGGCGTTGACGCAATCGACCTGGCGGCTTGTCGGGACAATGGGATCACAGTTACCAATGTTGCCGCTTATTCACCCCGCGCAATTGCTGAAATGGGACTCACACAAGCATTGTACCTTTTACGCCGGATTGGTGAATATGAGTTGCGGATGGGAAAGGGAGACTTTCGCTGGAACGCTGACCTAATTAGTAACGAAATTTACCAGCAAACGGTAGGAATTGTTGGCCTTGGCAGGATTGGTGGTGCCACCGCCCAGCTTTATAAGGCCCTTGGTGCCCGGGTGTTAGCCGTGGATCCCAATCGAAATGTTGAATATGCACCATTTGTTGATGAATATACCGATCTTGACACAGTCGTCAAGACGGCCGACATTATTTCTTTGCATACGCCACTATTGCCAAGTACTAAAAATATGTTGGCAGCACCCCAATTTGCCAAGATGAAAAAGAATGCTTTAGTCATTAATATGGCTCGTGGTGCCTTGATCAATACCGCTGATTTATTAGTAGCCTTAAAAAAGAAGCAAATTGCTGGTGCTGGCCTTGATACCTTAGCCGATGAATCTAGTTTCTTTAATCAGGAAGTACCAGTTGATCAAACGCCAGTAGACTACCAGGAATTAGCTCAGTTACCGAACGTTCTGGTAACTCCTCACGTGGCTTTCTTTACAAAGACCGCAATTCGGAACATGGTTCAAATCAGCTTAGATGATGTTGTCAAAATCGTTAGTGGTAAACATTCTCCTAACGAAATCCGACTTTAACGTAAAAGTAAAATAATCAACCATTAGTTTTGGTATGAGGCTAATGGTTGATTTTGTTAATATTTGAAATCGTTAGAAGTATTAATGCTGCGAGGCACCAGTGGTATCATCCGGCTTTTGCTTGGTCCCAGATGCGCTGGTGGTACTGTCAGTGAAGGCTTTCCCCTTGCCGCTGATGGAAGCAGTCGTAACACCATCGACGATTTGGCCTTCAACGATACCGCGAGCAAAAATGTTATGTTCCGCTAATTGACAGATGTGTTCGACGTCCTCGGTTACTTGGAGGGCGCCAAGATAATGCCGATTTTGGTCACGAATAGCGTAGTAACGAATTAAGGTGCGGTGACCATTCATGATTTGTGGTGATTCAACCATGTCTTTTTCACCACTATGCAATATTTTTAACACTTGTTTGACCATTGGTACGACTCGTTGGGGATGACAACCGAGGACGGAATGATTTAAGCGTTGCTGGAGCCGGTCATCGTCACGCCACGGATTGGGTGAGTACCAAACATACTGATCATCGGCGTTAACGTAGTCGAGTTCGTAGGGCATGGTTTTAAAAATAATTTGGACATCAGCTAGACTAATGCGACCAGTAGGAAATTGAACGTAGCTGTTCTGATCAAAGGGAATGGTTTCTGACATGATGTTGTCCCTCTTTCTAAAGTAAAAGTCGACTTGCAGAAGAATTCAACAAGTCGATAATATCATTATTTAATTTTCTTAACTTCATACTTGGTAAAGCGATGATAATCCTGTGGGGCCATTTCGACGGTTAAGAGGGTACCATCACTTTGATATTGGGTGTCTAGGATATTGGCATGCTCGTTTAGGTAGGAAACTACTTGACCGTCAGCAAACGGCACCAGAAGCTGTACTTGAACGTAATCCTGGAAGAGGTGCTTGCGGATAACATCGACTAATAAGTCCAATGAAGCGTCTTGCTTAGCCGAGATGACAATTTGGTCGTCACCTTCCAAGGCTGGGTATTCAATTTCAGTCTTGTCGGCTTTGTTAAAGACGTAGATCATTGGAATATCATGAATGCCAATTTGGTGAAGGGTCCGTTTAGTGGTTTCCATCATTTCTTCATAGTGAGGGTCGGAATAATCGATTACTTGAATTAGGATGTCGGCGTTGGCCGCTTCGGCTAGGGTCGACTTGAACGATTCAATTAGCTGAGTCGGTAATTTGCTGACGAAGCCGACGGTATCACTGAGCAGGAATTCTTTCTTTCCTGGTAAGTTAATCCGTCGAACACTGGTATCGAGAGTGGCAAAAAGCATATTCTTTTCAAAAACCGTTTTATCCTCAACCTGACCATATTTGCGGACAAGACCATTCATAATGGTGGACTTGCCAGAGTTAGTGTAACCAACCAGGGCAGCTGTTGGAATGTCACTCTTGGCCCGTTGCTGACGTTTGACCTCTTCAGACTTATCAATTGCAGATAGGTCATGGCGCAGGTGGGTAATTTGGTGCTGAATGACTCGCCGATCCATTTCCAATTGGGTTTCACCGGCACCACGGTTGGTGAAACCACCACCGCCACCAGTACCGGTTTGCTGGTCAAGACGTTGACTAGCACTGGTTTGTAACCGGGGTAACCGGTATTGTAGTTCAGCAATTTGGACCTGGAGCTTGGCCTCTTTGGTTTGTGCTCGGGTGGCAAAGATTTCTAGAATTAATGCCGTTCGGTCAAGGATCCGGTGTCCCGTTGCTTCTTCTAAATTGCGTAGTTGACTCGGTGTGAGTTCATCATTAGCGATAATCGTGGTTGCCTGGTTAGCACTAGCCACGTTGGCTAGTTCCTGAACCTTACCTTTACCAAAATAGGTTGCTGGATTTGGCCGGTCGATTGCCTGGTCTACTCGTTTCACAACGTCCATGTGATTGGCTTGAACCAGTTCGGCCAATTCGGTCATTGAATAATCGTAATCCGCCTGCCCCGTATCAAGGCCGGCGATAATTACTCGTTCATCAGATTGTATGTTTGTATCCATTGAAGAAGTATTTCCCCCCTTTACTGGATCCCTTATTCAGGAATTTCAAGCTGATTGTAAAAATCAACAGTAGTGTGTTTACCGTCAAGGGTTAACTTAGTAATGCTGCCGTTGCGTGGTGACTCTCCTGGATCAATCTTAGTTGAGAAGTGAGCGGCAATGGAACGAATTGCGGCTCCGTGGGAAACGACGACAACGGTTGAACCGTCAGGTAATGCCCGCAGGTGGTCAAAGCCCTTATTAATTCGTTTCCAAAAGCGGTGATGGTCTTCGGCGTCACCGTATTGGTCAACAGCGGCAATCTTATCCTTTAACTTGTCGGGGCCCCATCCCCCAACCATTTCCGCAAAAGTATGATAGCCGGCCGGACCGCCGAGAAAATCAGCAAATTCGGGGCCATTTTGGCCTTCAAAAGAACCAAAGAACTCTTCACGAAAAGCGGGCTCTGGTGTTGGCTCGGTGATCGTGGTATTAGGATCAGCCGCCAGCAGCAGGCGAGAGGTAGCCATCGTTCGCCCGAGGTCACTAGAAAAAAGGTAGTCGAAGTGGATTTTGGCAAGTGCCCTGCCCGCCCGCTTGGCATCTGCCTGTCCTTTAGCGGTCAATGGAGCATCGGACCACCCTTGAATTCGGTTGTAACGATTTAAGTAGGTTTGACCGTGACGAACGAAATAAACGTGAATTGCCATGGTGCGTAAACACTTCCTTTATAAATAAAATACTGATCCTATTTTAACATGAAATAAGAGTGTGAATATAATGATTCTCTTCTAAAGCATTCGATTACGCCGGATGATTTTTTGACGAAGCTGCTTGATAAGAAGAATAATTCCACCAATTGATAAACCAACAAGGACAAAGCCGAGGATAAGCAATGAGAAGTGATTACGTACGAATGGAATAGAGCCTAAGAAATAGCCGCAACTGGCCCCCAATGCTACCCAAGCGGCCACACCAATCATGTTAGCAATTGTAAAACGATGAAAAGGATAAGCCATCATTCCGGAAATTAATGGGATGAAAGAGCGGATGAGGGGCACAAAGCGGCCAAAGGCAACCGCCCAGAAGCCGTATTTGTTGAGAAATTCACCAGCGGCAACCATTCGTGGCCCTGCTAAATGATGCTTTAACCAGGGCCACCGGGACAATCGACGGCCAATAAAGTAGTTGACAGTGTCACCAATAAAGGCAGCAAGGAAGAAGATTGGGACGGCAATTTCCATTTTGAGAATTGGCTTGACAGCAATGAAGGAACTGGTTAGGAATACCAATGACCCTCCTGGAAGCCAAGGAAAGATTACTAATCCGGTTTCCATGAAGATCAGGGTAAAAATAATTAGGTAAGACCACGGTCCAAGCCATTGAAACATCGGAATGAGGACTTCCGTAATATGTGTAAGAAGATAAAAAAGATGGGCCATGGAAAAGCTCCTTTCAGTGAGAGTTATCACTACTATTGTAGGATGATTTAAAAGCCTCGCCCAACGATCTTATCAAAATTAATCAATCCTTATAATCGATAATCAAATATTAACGGTCGGTTTAGCGATAATGATATAATAGATAAACGATTTTACGGGAGATACCCGCTGACGAAAGGAAGAGTGCTGTGGTAGAAGATTCAGTAAGAAGATATGAGCAAAAACACCTTGAATATGTCATTAATAAGATTAAAGGGGCCGAAGGTAAGGCCGATAAGAGAATCGCCACGGCCAAACGTGATATTCGAGGAATTAACAAGCAGATTGATGATATTCACTTGAATACTACGACTTATTCAGGAATGATGGATACGGCGATGTCCTTCCGAGCCCAGCAGCAAATGCTCGATGAACGGCAGAATAGCTGGCAGCACGCGGCTCGTCACCTGGCAACCTTACAGCGGTTGGAGAAACGGCCCTATTTTGCCCGGATTGACTTCCAAGAAAAGGGAGCAGCCAAGCCAGAAACCATTTATATTGGCTTGGCATCCTTCAATGATCGCCCAGACCATTTTTTAATTTATGACTGGCGAGCGCCCATTTCCTCTATTTATTATGAAGGAAAATTGGGTAAAGTTAGCTATGATACTCCGGTGGGGAAACAAGAAGCTAATATGACCTTGAAGCGGCAGTTTCAGATTAAGAATGGGACGATTGTGACGATCTTTGATACCGATGAACAGGTCGGGGATCAAATGTTACTTTCGGCCCTGGGTAACCATTCTTCTACTAAGATGAAGAGTATTGTTACCACCATCCAGCGGACCCAAAATGAAATTATCCGAGATACTAAACATGAATTATTATTTGTCCAGGGGGCTGCAGGTTCTGGAAAGACGGCGGCCGTTCTGCAACGGGTTGCTTGGCTGCTTTACCGTTACCGAGGTAATTTAACCTCCTCCCAAGTAGTGCTGTTTTCACCCAACCAGCTTTTCAACGATTACATTGACCAGGTATTGCCGGAGCTGGGCGAGCACAATATGGTTCAGATGACTTACTTTCAGTTTGTTAACCGCCGAGTTCCCCACCTGCATGTTCAGACGCTGGCCCAACGCTTTGCGGCTAGTCAAACGACTAATCTGCAAAATATTCAGCGTCTGGTTACTAGTCTACGTTACTTTAAGGAAACAAGACGGTATGCTTACCACCTTGGCCACGCTAATATGCGTTTTCGCAACATCATGTTTAACCACCAAGTTTTCATTAGTAAGGAAAAAATTCGCGAAATTTATTACTCCTTTAACGATAACTACAATTTGGGTAACCGTCTGGATGGGACCAAAGAGGCACTGATTAAGTACCTTAACCACCGGGTTAGCACGGCCATGCGAAGCAAGTGGGTTGAACAACGAATCCAGGACCTCAGCAAGGATCAAATCGACGACCTATTCGCCAAGAATCCACAAAAATTTGATAACGATGATAAAGAGTATCGCTTCTTGGCGCGGCGGATTGTCATGCAGGCCTTTGAACCGATCAAGCGAGCAATTAATCGTAACTATTGGATCAACATCAACGGCCAGCTTCTTCACTTCTTGCGGGTAACCCCTAAGCTCTTTGACTTAGGCCAATATGATCTGACGATGGATCAGTGGCAAGACTATGTTGATAAGGTTAAGGCTGATTTGCGCCATGGTAAAATCAGTGCTAGCAACATCACAATTTACCTCTATCTTTATGATTTAATCACTGGGCGACGTGGTGATCGTGACATTCGTTATGTTTTTGTTGATGAAGTTCAGGATTATGATGCTTATCAGTTAGCTTATCTTAAATACCGGTTCCCGAAAGCTAGGTATACCCTCTTAGGTGACCTTAACCAGGCAATTTTTACCCGGGAGAACAGTCATTCCTTGTTAAAGCAGTTAGGGACGATGTTTGATGCCGACAAGACTAAGGTTGTCCAATTGACTAAGTCTTATCGGTCGACCAAGCAGATTACCGATTTTACTAAGCACCTTTTGTTAAACGGTGAGGAAATCGAGGCCTTTGATCGTAACGGTGACCGACCACAGGTGATTGTCAGTGCTGATTTAACCACGGGAGTCGATGCGGTGGTAAAGACCCTTAAGAAATATCAGCAGGAGCATGATGCAGTGGCGATTATTGGTAAAACCCTGCAAGACAGTGAGCGGCTTTATCAGGAATTAGCTAAACGCAATGTTAAAACTACCTTGATTCGGACCGAGAACCAGCGCTTAGTTAAGGGAACAATCATCGTCCCGTCCTTCTTGGCAAAAGGTTTGGAATTTGATGCGGTCATAGTCTGGAACGCTAATGATCAGCAGTATCATGGTGATGATGAACGGCAGTTACTTTATACTATTTGTTCCCGAGCCATGCATGCCCTAACTTTAACGGTTATTGGGCAGCCGACAAACTTGTTGGCAGGAGTACCCAAGGATGAATATGAATTAATTAAGAAGTAGCTAGGGTAAGTAATGGTTTGGGGGAAATGTAATGAAAATAGTAATTGTAGGCTGTACTCATGCCGGTGTGGCGGCAGCAGTTCAAATTTTAACGGCCCAACCACATACGGATGTAACAATTTATGAACGGGAAAATAGTCTTTCCTTCCTTTCTTCTGGTATTCCGTTTTGGATTACGGGTGAGGCAGCGGCTAACCGGCTTTTTTATACTAATCCGGACCAGTTAATCCAGCTGGGGGCGCATCTGAAGCTAAACCATAATGTTACCAAGATTGATCATCGAACCAAGCAACTATGGGTAGTTGATCGGCAAACGGGGGAACAGGTGGTTACTAAATATGACCGGTTAATCTTTGCCACTGGTTCTTGGCCGCGGGTTCCCCAGGTAAGTGGTCTTGATAACCCACACATTTATCTTTGCAAGACTTACTTGCAAGCCCAACGATTGACCAAGGACTTAGGACAGCTGAGCCGGGTTGCAGTTATCGGTGGTAATTATGTTGGCTGTGAAATAGCAGTGGCACTTAGAAAAGCTGGCAAGCAAGTTGTCTTAGTTGATCATCATCGGCACTTACTGTCAATGATGGTTGATCACCAGTATGCTACTATGGTTGCGCGATTGTTGAGTTACCATGATATTCAGCTTTTCTTAGGGAACCCGTTACAATCATTTACGGAAACGGGGCCAGAAAAAATTGTTGTGAAGACTAATAAGGAGCAGGCAACGGTTGATGCGGTTGTGATCTGTGCGGGTGTCCGGGCTAACAGTAACTTGCTTCAGGGACAAGTCCGCTGTCAATCTGATGGCGCTATTGTTACTAATGAGTATTTGCAAACCAGTGACCCCGCAATTTATGCGGCGGGGGATGTTATTACTAGTCAATTTAATCCCCTCCAAAAGGCCTATCATATTCCGTTGTTAACTAATGCAATGCGCCAGGGAACAATCGTGGGTGTAAATGTTTTTGGCAATACGATGAAGTATATGGGAACTCAGGCCACGACTGGGTTACACCTTTTTGATGAAAATATAGCAGCTACTGGGATAACCTTTCACCAGGCACGCAGATTAAAATTGGATGTGGATACAGTCACAATTACCGATAACTATCGGCCTGAGTTTATGCCCTCAACTACCCCTATTATGATGACTTTAGTCTGGGATAAACGGACCAAGCGGATTCTTGGCGGTCAAATGATGAGTAGGCATGCGATCGATCAATCGATTAACCTTCTTTCGGTTTGTCTACAGAATCGGAATACGATTGATTTTCTGGCCTTTGTCGATATGCTTTACCAACCCGCTTTTGATCGTCCTTTTAACTACCTTAACCTACTTGGTCAGGCAGCAATGGCGAAGGCCGCTAAATAAGAAAAGACTAGTTGTTTTCTTACAAACAACTGGTCTTTTAAAATACTATATTTTACGTTTTAGAAATGGTAAATGGTGTAAATCTATCAGCATAATAGCATTGGCTAATAATAGGATAATACCACCAATCACGAGTCGGTGGGTTAACGGGTCATAGCCGAGAATAACTGAAAAGACACTAGCAAAGAAGGATTCTAGCATTAATATTAATCCAGCCGAGGTGGCATCGGTCTGGGCCTGAGCAATGATTTGCATTCCCTGAGCCAAAAAAGTAACTACAATGGCTAAAATGGCTAAGGGAACGAGGGCTTGAACCCAGTGAACCTGACCCAAGGTAGTGCGTTCTGATACCAAAACGGTTAGCCAACCAAGTGTTCCTTGGCAAAGTCCGATCATGAAGATCACTATCCATGGGCTAGAGACCTGAGGTGCATACTTATTGAAGTAAATAAGTTGAAGAGCCCAGAAAATAGTAGAGATGAGCGTCAGTAAGTCTCCGTATTGGAAATGAAAACCATCGTGGGTAACGTTGGTAAGAATGGCCATCCCAATAATGGCAAGGCCAATGGCAAAATAAGTTTTACGTTGGGGCCGTTCATGCCAGAAAAGCCAGAGAATTAATGGGGCTACCGCAATGTAAAGGGTGGTTAAAAAGGCATTCTTGGCCGGTGTAGTATAACGCAGGGCGTCAGTTTGGAGATAGTAACCGAGAAAGTTGATGGTTCCCATTAACAACCCCAGCTTAATATCTCGACGGTTGATTCGGTTGATCTTTTTGAAGAATAGTAGGTAGCCGGCGAGCACACACATTGTTCCCCGGCAGGCATTGATTAAGCCAGAATGCATCCCAGCTGCTACGGTTAGTTTAGCAAAAATATAACTGCTGCCCCATAGCATAGCTACTAGGAGAAGCATCAGGTCCGCTTTCTTTTTATTAATTGATATTTCCTCCTTTCTTGTGAACCGTAATATCTTAGCATGTTCTTAAGTCGGTAGTAAAGGACGACAAAAGGCCAGCAAAGGTTAAACTAAGGTAACAATTTTCTAAACTTTTTCGAAAAATAAACTATTTGTGATTGCACACTGAGGTAATAGTGTATTATGGTAAGTATTGATATTTTTTAATGGAGGAACAAACATGAAAACAGCGTTGCAGAAGTTACGACGCGGCCTGAATACCAAGCTGGGTTTCTTCCTGTTGCTCGTACTCTTGTTCTGCATCAAGAGTTATTGGGCATACCAGAATGAATTTAACCTTGGTGTTAAGGGAAGTATGCAACACTTCCTGCTTGCATTTAACACAATTCCTGGAGCCTTAGTCTTTTTGGGAATTGCGCTGTACTTTAGGGGTCGGCTCTCGTATTGGTTAATGCTGATCATCAACGCTTTATTATCAACCTGGATTTTTTCTAACATTCTCTATTACCGTGAGTTTTCGGATTTCATCACCTTTAATGTTATTAAGGGCTCCGGAGCAGCTTCTAATAACCTAGGTAAGAGTTTAATGGGAATTATTCGTCCCGAAGACTTCTTGGTCTATGCGGACGTGATCATCTTAGCGTTGATCTTACTATTCCACTTCATTCGGGTGGATATGCGCTACTTTAAAATTCGTTATGCCATGACCATCACTATGCTGGGATTGGTGCTATTTGGAGCTAACTTAGGCATGGCCGAGACGGACCGGTCTCAATTACTGACGCGGACTTTTGATAATAACTATATCGTCAAGTATCTCGGAATTGAGGCTTATACGATTTATGATGGGGTTAAGACAACCCATAATAGTGTCGTAAAAGCGCGGGCCAACCAGGATGAATTAAAGCCAGTTTTACACTTTATTCACCATAATTATGTTGGCCCGAACATCCAATATAAAGGAGTTGCCAGGGGTAAAAATATCTTCATTATTCACCTAGAAAGCCTGCAGCAGTTTATGATTGATTATAAGCAAGACGGCCAGGAAGTTATGCCTAACCTGGATAAGCTTTACCATGCGGACGATACTTTGGCCTTTGATAACTTCTTTCACCAAGTTGGTCAGGGGAAGACGGCCGATGCCGAAATGATGCTTGAAAATTCGCTCTTTGGTCTGCCAGAAGGTTCCGCAATGGTTACGGATGGGACGACGAACACCTTCCAATCCGCGCCGGCGCTTCTGCACCAAAAGTTAGGTTACACGACAGCTTCCTTCCACGGAGACGTGCCAAGCTTTTGGAACCGGGATAATGCCTATAAGTCCTTTGGCTATCAGTATTTCTTCAGTAAAGCTTACTATCCAAAGGTTAAAGACTATGATGCCGGTTATGGGATGAAGGATAAGATTTTCATGAAAGATGCGGCCCACTACGTTGAACAGTTGCCACAGCCATTTTATGCAAAGATCATTACGGTTACTAACCACTACCCGTATATTCTGGATAAACAAAACAAGGATATCCAACCGTGGAAGACCGGTGACGATACCGTTGATCCATATGTCCAAACGGCTCACTACTTGGATGAGGCCTTAGGAGAGTTCCTTAACTATCTCGATAAGTCAGGTCTACGGCAGAACAGTGTGTTAATCCTTTATGGTGACCACTATGGAATCTCCAACAACCACCAACCGGCGATTGCTCAGATTCTGCACAAGAAGAAGTTAACCAATTATGACTTGGCTATGTTCCAAAAAGTGCCGTTTATGATTAATATGCAAGGCCTGAAGGGTGGAATTGACCATACTTATGGTGGTGAAATTGATGTCCTACCAACCCTGGAAGACCTGCTAGGCATTTCGTCTAAGCATTATCTTCAGTTTGGTCAGGACCTCTTGTCACCACAACGCAACCAAATTGTGCCGTTCCGAGACGGTGATTGGGTAACGCCAAAGTATACTAAGTATAATGGTGACTACTACTTTACTAAGAATGGTAAACAAATTACTCACGCTACGGCTAAGCAAAAGGCGGCCTTTAGTAAGATTCAAAAGTACGTTACCACGGACCTAGGATTATCCGATAAGGTAATGAACGGTGATCTTTTGCGGTTCTACAAGTTGCCTGGCTTTAAGAAGACCAATAAGAAGGACTACACTTATAACCTTAAGAAGAGTCTGCAAAACCTGAAGGAAGCACAGAAGAAGCATAAGACGAGTCTGAAGAAGGAGAACAACAACCAAAGTACTATGGATGACTATACAACCGATGCACCTGAACTTAAGGATGCTGGTTCATCGGCCAATGATTTTCCTAAACCATAATTTTTAGCAACGCTCATTAAGAGATAACTAACGAGAAAGTAAACTCGTTAGTTATTTTTTTACGTTTGTGTTGACATATGTAAACGAAAGATTTATAGTTTAGATAATGATTACAGATGTAAACACAAGGGAGGAACAATGAACATGGGTCAAATTGTTACGATTATTGTTGGCTTAATCTTAATTGGCTTCATTCTCTGGTGGTTCTTTGGTAAGCACCAGGAAGCAGTTGGCGATGCGACAGTTTCACAGAATGATCAGGAAGCAACCATCACGGTGCATGGTGGTTATTCTCCGTCAACGGTCGTATTGAAGCAGGGAGTCCCCGCTAAGGTGAACTTTGCGATGAAGGATTCCACTGCCTGCCTTTCCCACGTTGTCTTTGACAAGCTGGGGGTTGATAAGGATCTCACCAAACAACCCGTGACGACGGTGAAGATTCCCACTAACAAGGCTGGTGAATATGACTTTGCTTGTGGGATGAACATGTTCCACGGCAAGGTAATTGTTAAATAATTTTATTAAAATAAGGGAGATTGATGAAGATGACTACGGAGAAACAAACAGTAAAGATCAACGTTGCTAACGGTTATGAACCAGCCACGATTAATTTAAAAGCCGGGGTTCCTGCTAAATTAGTTTTTAATCGTTCCAATGAATCAATGTGTTTGGCAGAGGTTAAGTCGGCAGATCTCAAATTTGATAAACAGTTGCCGATGAATACTGATGTTACGGTGGAAATCACTCCCCAAACAGCTGGTGAATATAACTTTACTTGTGGAATGGGGATGTTTCACGGAAAGGTGGTTGTCAAGTAATGAAGCATTTGACAAGCACGCAGCGGTTTTGGATTTCCTTTATCTTGGTAATCCCGATGCTGATTCAAATGTTAGCGATGCCTTTTCACTGGGAGATGCCTGCCTATAACTGGGTGGCTTTTGTCACGACTACGCTGATCATGCTGGTGGCGGCAATCCCATATTGGACAAGTGCCTGGGCAGCGTTTAAGCAGCATAATGCCAACATGAATACACTGGTGGCAATTGGGACCGCGATTGCCTATTTCTACAGTATCTTTGCGATGATTACTGGACGGCCGGTTTACTTCGAAAGTGCGGCCTTTATCACCGTCTTTGTATTGCTCGGTGACACGATGGAAGAACGGATGCACAACAACGCTTCCAACGCCCTTAAAAAGCTGATGGATCTTCAGGTAAAGAGCGCCAATGTCTTACGGGATGGTCACTTTGTCAGTGTTCCGCTTGACCAGGTCGTTGCTGGTGACATTATTCAGGTCAAGCCTGGCCAGAAAGTACCAGTTGACGGTGTGATTACGACGGGACAAACAACGCTCGATGAATCTATGATCACTGGTGAATCAATGCCGGTAACCAAGAAGGCCGGGGATGAAGTGGTTGGTTCCACCATTAATGGTGACGGTGCCATCCAGTTCCGTGCTACTAAGGTTGGCAAAGATACCATGCTCTCGCAAATCGTTGCGATGGTTAAGAAGGCCCAGACCAGTCATGCGCCTATCCAAAACTTGACGGATAAGATTTCCGGTATCTTTGTCCCTACCATCTTGATTATCGCTATTGTCACCTTTGTTGCTTGGTATGCATTCTTCGGAGCAACTGCGGTTCAAGCCATGCTCTTTGCCGTTGCCGTTGTAGTTATTGCTTGTCCATGTGCCCTTGGCTTGGCTACTCCGACGGCCCTGATGGTTGGGACCGGTCGTGCCGCCAAGATGGGTGTTCTGATTAAAGATGGTCAAGCTTTGGAAGAAATTGATGATGTCAAGACGGTGGTCTTCGATAAAACTGGAACTATCACCGTTGGTAAACCAAGTGTGACTGATATAATCGGTGACCAGGATCAGGTTCTTAAGGTAGCAGCTAGCTTGGAAGCTTCGTCTGAACATCCACTAGCACTGGCGGTGATGAATAAGGCGAAGAAAGCTGACGTTACCCCGACTAAAGTGACAAATTTCCAAGCCATTGAAGGGAAGGGTGTCCAAGCTACATTTGGTGGTCAGACGGCTTTTGTTGGTAATGAAAAGTTGCTGGCTGATGGTCAAATTTCAGCAGGAATGAAACAGCAAATGGTTGACTTGCAAAACCAGGCTAAGACGGTAATCTTAGTTGGCCTAGAGAAACAAGTCATTGGTTTGATTGCCATCCAAGATTCACCAAAGCCGACATCGGCCCAGGCAATTGCTGAACTGAAAGTACGGGGCCTAAAGACTGTGATGCTGACGGGTGACAACGAGCGGGTGGCCCAAGCAATTGCTCACCAGGTTGGTATTGATCAAGTAATTGCTAATGTCTTACCGAATGAAAAGGCTGAGCATGTTCAGGACTTAGAAAAAGATGGTAAGGTAGCCTTTGTCGGTGATGGGATTAATGATGCACCGGCCCTGACAATTGCCAATGTTGGGATTGCCATGGGTTCCGGAACCGATATTGCCATTGATTCTGGAAGCATTGTTCTGGTTCAAAACGACCTGCGCGGAGTTGTAAGAGCCTTGGACATCAGTAAGAAGACTTTCAACCGAATCAAGTTGAACCTCTTCTGGGCGTTGATTTACAACGTGATCGGGGTGCCGATTGCAGCCGGTGTCTTTGTTGGAATTGGCTTGCAGCTTAGCCCTGAATTTGCAGCTCTAGCGATGGCCTTTAGTTCCGTCTCCGTTGTTACTTCCTCGTTGTTATTGAATAAGGCAAAAATTGGTGGCGACGATGATGAGTCAGCAGTTGCCGCATGATGAAAACGACCTAGCATGGATGTATGCTAGGTCGTTTTGGTGTTTTAAAATAATGATTGCTTTTCTATTAATGATCCAGTAAACTAACAATAACTTTCGTGAAGTAATCAACAAGAGTTATGGCCTTATTAATGCGTTGATCTGTGGTATGATAAGCGGGAAACGTTTTCAAAATTAATTGGAGTATTGAATGACGATGGATGAATGGATGAATTATGAACAATTTGACCGCCAAACTTGGCATAGCTTTTTTCCTACTGACAAGGTACGCCTGACTCAGGATAACCTGGAGGCCATTAAGTCGCTCAACGACCGAATCTCGATTCAGGACGTTCAGGATGTTTATTTACCACTGATCAAGTTGATCCAATTGCGTTACCAGAGTTTTTTGGAATGGCAGATGCAAAAAGCTAATTTTTTGCGTCAGTCAGTTCGCCGAGTACCTTATATTATCGGGATTGCTGGGTCGGTAGCGGTTGGCAAAAGTACGATTGCCCGGCTTTTAAGTATCCTGTTGAATAAGTTATTACCGGATAAACGGGTTGAGTTGATGACCACGGATGGTTTCCTCTATCCTAATGCTGAACTAGAGCGACGGGGAATTATGGATCGGAAGGGCTTCCCAGAGTCTTATGATATGGAAAAATTGTTGAAATTCTTAAACGACGTGAAGGCGGGGGAACCCGAAGTAAAGGCCCCAACCTATTCCCATCAGGTTTATGACGTTCAACTTGACAAGCCCCAGTTGATTAAGGAACCCGATATTTTAATTGTGGAGGGTATTAATACCCTTCAGCTGCCAACCAACCAGCGCCTTTACGTTAGCGATTATTTTGACATCTCACTCTATGTTGATGCTGATCCGGATTTGATTGAACATTGGTATCTGCAACGATTTGGGATGCTGCTTGATACGGCCTTTACTGATCCGTCAAACTACTATTACCCATACTCTAAAGGCAACCGCGACGAAGCCTTTAAGATGGCTCGTGATGTTTGGCAAAAAGTCGACCTTCCCAACCTAGAAGAATTTATTTTGCCAACTAGGAATCGGGCAAATGTAATTCTTCATAAAACAACCAACCATGCTGTTGATCGGATTTTTTTAAGGCGTGACTAATCTGCTTGAAACCAGTCAAGTAAGCTAATTAGTGGGACTTCTGGGTTCTTTTGAATTAGCTGATTAGGGCGTTTAACAACGATTAATAATCGCCGGGCTTGACTCGGCAGATGTTTAAAACTAGCGCTAATCCGGTCGTAAGCGGCTTGATCAGAAAGTGAGTAAGCAAATTGAAGATAAACTCGTTGGGGACCACGGTCAGCGATGAAGCTGAAATGGTGGTTGAAGTAGACCTGATAACCCCGGCGGATAAGCTCAAGGAAGAGAAGTGCCTCCAGATTACTTCTGGATAAGGCACTTTTTTGTTTAGCTAAAAGACTTTGAATGCCGGGATCAACGGGATAGTATTTGACGTTAGTTGGTTTAATCCTGACGGGGCCGGTAGGGTGAGCCAATTCGTAGCAAGGATAGAAAAGCAAAACCTCTTGTAGAAAGTTCAAATAGGAATGCAAGGTCTTATTTGAAGTAGTTATTCCGGCGTGTTTAAGGCCAACCACGGTCTGAGAAATGTTGACTGACGTTCCAACTTGTGTAGCAAGGAAAGCGGCCAGTTGTTTAATTAGATAGGGATTGCAAAGGCCAGACCGGTAGGCAAAACCATTAACGATTAGGGTGTTGATAATTCCATCGAAATAATTATCCCGGGAAAGCTGGTCGTGAAGTGATTGCACAAAAGGGAAACCACCATAATTAAGGTAGTGATAAAGACTGTGTTCATTGATCGTGAGGTGTTGGTAAGCACAACAATCCACAAAACTTAGGGGCAAAATTGGGATAATTGTGCAACGATCCCTTAATGGGGCAAGCCGGGTTAGAAATCGTCGGTTGGCCCCGGTTACCACGAGGGTTACCTTATCTAGACCGAGTAATCTATGTAATAACGGAATTATATCGGTTAGGGTATCAAGTTCATCTAGAAATAAGTAATTGCGCTTTCCCTGAACTAAACCTTGAATGATATCCTGACAGAGGGACTGGTTGTGAATACCGTGATGGGCGAAGCGTTGACAATGGATAAGCTGGATTTGTTGGTTATTGATTCCCTGGCGACGCAAATGTGTTTTTAACTGCTCTAGTAAAACTGTTTTGCCACTCCTGTGGACGCCAATAAGTACTATTATCTGTTTATTTTGTTGCATTTTCTTAAATTGGTCTAGATGCTTTTTTAGAATATACATCTTGATATCTCCAGAATTGTTGATTAATAAAAACATTTTATCAGGAATTGGCCTAGTTAACAAATTTGGAATCAATTCCTAATTGTTGAAAGACAAATTGCTCCAATTCAGTAGTAAAAAAGTAAAATTTAGTAAAAACAATTCTTGACGTTATAGCAAGGCAAAGGGTTGCACAAAATAAAATGTCCTGATGATCCTTGACGAATTAGGTTAAAGCGTTTAAGAAATTAAGCATGCTGAAAGTAAACATAAATCAAAATCCGGGAATGATCCTGGTGAAGGAGAAAAATAATAATGGAAACTAAAGTAAACGAAAAATTAAATGCTCTTGACCAACAAGCAGTAGCCCAGGAATTAAAGCTCCTAAATAAGCCGTTAAAAGTAGTTAAATGTTAAAATAAGGGGAAATGAGAATGCGAACACCGCTTATTATTGCCAATTGGAAAATGAACAAAAATATTCACGAATCCGTTGAATTTGTCAAAATGATTTGCAGTCAACTGCCGTCAAACATAACCGTGGGTATTGCCGGCCAAGCGTTAGCACTTTACAGTATGAAGCAAACTGCCGGTAATTCACGGTTGCAGATTATCGCTCAAAACGCGGCGGCAGCGGTGGCGGGCCCTTATACTGGTGAAATTAGTATGCAAAGTCTTGCCGAGATTGGAGTTTCATCCGTGATCCTTGGTCACCTGGAACGGCGCCGTCTATTTCATGAATCTAATGCCGAAATTACTAAAAAAGTGCTGACCGCTCTTCACCTAGGAATCACACCGATTGTCTGCACAGATGAAGAGCAAATACCATTGGAAGTTGATGGCCAGTTGCACTATGCTTTTCGTCAGCTAGCGCCTATTTTACAGAACCTTTCGCCAGAACAGGTCCAAAAATTGGTAATTTCTTACGAACCGCGGTGGGCGGTCGGTGCCAGTCAAAGTGCCAAACCCGTTTTAGCAGAAACCGGTTGCCGTCAAATTCGCCAGTCAGTGGCGGATAGGTTTGGGACGGCAATTGCTGATCAGGTACGGATTCTTTATGGTGGCAGTGTTAATCAGCAAAATATTGATCAAATTGTTGACAGCCCTAACGTTGATGGTGCTTTGATTGGCCGTGCTAGCCTAGATGTTGGTAACTTTTTACGAATGTTAAATTTTTTGAAAGTAGGCAAGGAAACACGTTCTTTTAAGGACGTGATGAATTGTCCTTTTTGTGTTCAACATACACATGGATAGTATATTATATGATATAATTATTAGTATGAAAGGCACAAATAGACTTACGTATGGTAGAATATCAGTTTACAATCTTAATTACCATCTCATTTGGGGGACTAAGTATCGCAACAAAGTGCTGAAAGGACACGGTGAAACAGTCTTGAATAATGACAAAAAGTATATCTTTAATCATTATGTAATGAATCATATAGAGAAATTTAGATATCCCTTAGAAGCGAATCATACTTTTTTTAGGGGTATTTCCAAAAAGTTATTAAAAGATATATTTTATATCTATTATAATAATAATTGTAAACAAGATAGGTATTTCTATCTGGGTATTATTTTATATTTGCAGTCTAGACATGAA
>NZ_JBFLGB010000031.1:0-19890 GCF_041859915.1 Limosilactobacillus sp. | reverse complement strand
AAACAGGAACTCAAACGAATTACGAAACGCAATCGCGGAATTTCACTTGAACAAATGTTTATGGAAATCACACGAAAAATGCGCGGATGGATTCAATACTACTCATCTGGTAAGATGACAAACTTCTTGAAACGAATAGATCAGTGGCTACGGTCTAGAGTTCGACAATACATCTGGAAATCATGGAAGAAAATCAAAACGAAGATCACTAACCTGAAACGACTAGGTTTGAATCAGAATGATGCTCGGCTAGCTGCTTATACCCGCAAGGGTTACTGGCGCACAGCACATAGCAAAACACTACTTTATACGTTAACAAACGAAAAACTGGAACAACTTGGATTGATGAATTTCTCCAAGGTATTCCAGTCTATTCAAAATGCTTAAATTACTGAACCGCCGTATACGGAACCGTACGTACGGTGGTGTGAGAGGTCGGTAATTGAACTAATCAATTACCTCCTACTCGATCGAATAGTCAAGTATATTAGGGTGTTTCTTTGAATTTAATTTAAGAAAAAAACTATTTAGGTAGTCAAAGTAGCTTAAGAAAGGAATTTAAGGTATAACAAAATAAGCTCATGAACTAGATTTATTTTTCATGGGTTGTAAAATAATAATAAGAATCAATTTTAAATTATGATTTGGCTATTTGATAATTATAAGATTGATTGTATTTCACGAGATGATAAATCGTTCTGAGAAGACGATGTATCGCTGCAATGGCAATTTTCTTAGTCCCAGGCTGAGAAGATTGCCTTTTCCTTTTCTGATAAAAGTCATTAATATGATTAGGGTGAAAATGACTAGCCACTGCAATATTTTGAATGGATCCAAATAGAATTTTACGAGCGACTGCGTCACCACGTTTACTAATATGATCAGCAGCAACGAAGTTGCCTGATTCATAATGTCTAAGATCAATCCCGATGTAGGCATTAAGCGCATTACTACTGTGAAAGCGACGAATATCGCCTAATTCACCAATTAAAGAGGTAACAGTTCGTACCCCAAACCCAGGAATGCTCAATAGTAAATTATATTCAGGTAAATTTTCTGCTTTATGATGCATTTCTGTAATGATTTTATCTTTTTCGTGGACTTCTTTCATAATGCGATTAGCTAAGTACCGAATTTGTTCGTAAACATAAGAATTGTCATCAACAACTGGATAAGCTTTTTTAGCAAGTACTAATAACTTTTTGGCAATGCGGTTTGCGCGGTTAGCCGATATAATTTTATTAGTGCTATTCAGGATAAAGGAATATAGCTCAGTAAATGAAGTATTAAAGACTTGCGAAGGGCAAGCAAAGTGTTGCACAATTGCCCAATATAACTCGTTATTAGTGTTACTAAATAGTGACTCTAATTGCGGGAAGGTGAGCTGCAAAGCACGGTGTAGGCGGTTTTTATGACTAATAACATCCCGACTTACCTCTTGGTAAAATCGACTAAGATCATGTAGTTGTTCATATATTGGGCTCTGCTTATAAGATAAAGAGCGGTGAATAATAAAACTAGTTTGAGCTAAATTTAATGCATCACTGCGGTCTGATTTGTAAGGACGTAAATTATCGAGCTGCTTTTTAGCAGCTAATGGATTAAGCATTGTGTATTCAAATTCATCACAATCAAGAAAGTGTTGAAGAATTCGTGAGTAAATGCCAGTCGCTTCAAAAACTACTTCAGGTTGATGGAAAGACTTGAGTAATTTTAATAAGTCGGCTAATCCAGGACGATCAAGGGTTAGTTTACACTCATCAACTTTCACTTTAATAACTACAATTGCCAGATTAATTGTATGTTTACTAACATCAATTCCAAATACAGTACGCAATTTTATCATCTCCAAATGAAGTAGAATCACAAAAGATCTATTAAATCTAATTTTCAATACACGACTTAAGAGCCAACAGACTAAGAACAGATTAATAATAGACTTGTGAAGTTGCCATTTTTAAATCCGACGTCAAGCGTCATATAAAAATACGACATGTCAACTTCACTCCTACTTTAACAAAAAAGTAGTGAAAACATCAGAACCGTCGTTCTGATATTTCCACTACTAAGCTTAGTCTGTTTTAAAGTAACACAGCCTAAAGTTTGTTCTTAACATCGTACGGCTTTGACTTTTGATGATTGGCCGGCAGGGCGTCCTTGGCGTAGAAGATTGCGTATTCTTCATCATTAGGGCCCTTGGCAATTACCAGGTCATCACTGTGCCGCTCTTTTTTGAAGATTTGCCCCTTCCGAACGGCTTCGTTGTAGTCATGAATGTTGGCGATTGAATCACCCGGATTAAAGAAAATCCTTGTTTCCATAATATCACTTCCTTAAGCGCGACTAGGAATGGTTGCTTTAGCTTTGGCGAGGACATGACCCTCCGCAGCGTGGAGAAAGTCATTAAGCCAGTAGCCGTTCTCTAAGGGGAGGACGGTATCTAGTGCGTAGACGGCTAATGTGTAGTCGTGAGCCTTGTCCGGTGGCTGCGGGCCAACATAACCGCTGGCAATCTGCGGGTCACCATTGACCAGGCGGCCGGCGTTACTGTTCTTTCCTTGGACAAACTGGGCTTTTAACTGGCGGCTGGCATCGGCTGGAATAGCTGTCAGCGTCGCTGGAATATTGGCAGCGAGCCAGTGAATCCACGTAAAGCCACAGACGGGGGTTGAATCAAAATCAATGAAAACAAGTGCAAACGACTTCGTCCCCGCGGGGGCATCCGTAATGTGGATGGGGAAAGATTTCACTGGGTGGTTAGCGACCATCAAATCGGCCGGTGCATACTTGCCGTACTCGTCAGCCAAGAAACCGTCAATTAACGGAACAGAAATTTGCATAACTAGCTCCCTCCTTGTATATCAATTATAACCTGGCCTAGTCCAAATATAAATGGCGCAGGGTGGTTAAATCGCCTTTTGAGAGGCCAAGGTAGTCGGTTAGGTAGTGGCCAACGTCCCCAGACTCTTCTTTGATTGTGGCCAAGGCCGTATTGAGGTAGTCGGCATTAACGGAGGCCAGGGCGTTACGATTGCTGACGACCGCGTCAACATTCCCAAGGCCGGCACTATTTTTACGGATCCCAGCGAGCCACTTCTTCCGTACGTCCGCCGTGACCTCGTTAGTTAGGAGATAGTCCTTAATAATTGTTTCACGTGGAACACCCAGTGCGGAGAGAATGAGGAAGGCAGCAAAACCGGTTCGATCCTTTCCCGCCGTGCAGTGGAAGAGAGTGGCCCCGTTGGTTGTGGTCAGGAGGACCTTAAACATCTCCTGGTAGGTCTTTTTTGCGCTTGGCAAGCTGGCCATCCGCCGGTAGACATCTAGCATGTGCCGGTAGCCGTTACCCTCTTCTTGCATTTGCTGGGCAATCTCTTCATCGCTGTGCGAGGCGTCCGTTTCGTCGACCGCAAAGACGGGAAGGTGACGGTAAGTTGCGCCGGCAGGAACCCGGTCCGGGGCAGCCGCGACTTCTGGATTGGAACGGAGGTCGAGGTCATTCTTGACGGGGATGGCTGCCAGGACAGCCTGGTCGTGGTCATTGAGCCGGGTTAAGGAGCCGGAACGGATTAGCCGGTTAAACTTTACCTGGTGCCCATCTTGGGTGGGGTAGCCACCAAGTTCACGGAAATTATAGCCATCTTCAATGTTTAATAAGCGTTTCATTGTTATTTTCCTCCTTTGATTTGTTTTAAAAATGGGGCAAGGGCCCCTGCTAACCGCCGTCCCGCCGTTTGCGCCCCAATTTGGTCGGGGTGGAGACCATCGATGAAGCTGGTGCACCAACCCCTGGTATCAATCACGGGAAGGTGGTGGCGGTGTGCGCACCGGACGATTTCCGTACGGAAGGTTTGACTAAAGGGGACCATGATCAGAATCAAACTGTTGGGGAAAGTTGATTTCACCTGACTGATAAAGTGGTCGTATGCCAAGACAAACTGGTCGGTAGGGTAGCGGCGGTCGTTGACCCCGATGTTGACAACGACCATGTCCGGCCGGTTGACCGCCCACCGGGTAGTCTGGTCAATTTGGGGAAGAAACTGGCTGGCCACGGGAACCCCACCGGTAGCCGGGCGCAAAACCCCGCCGGCGGAATAGGCAATCCGTACGCTGTCGATTCCCAGTTGGTCGCTAGCAATACCGACATAGTTGCTCTCGGGCCGGTAATCAGCAGAAGCATGGTGCCCGGCTACCCAGCAGCCGGCCGTTATTGAGTCACCGATGAAGTCAACGAGTGGCTGCAAAGGAGCGGGATGAAGGGCCCCCGGCCTGCTGGTGATGCTGATGATTGCGAACCCCGCCTGGCCGGTCCAGACCGGGTCGAGGTCAGTGTTGCCGGCCGTCATTACTTCGATGAGGTGGGACTGGCAACTTGGCAGGGGGATCGTCCACGTTCCCTTAGCGGCGGCGACCCGCTGCCATTGCCCCTGGTCAACCCGGTAGGCATAGAACTGACTAGCCACCTGCGCACTCCCGTTGTCCAGGACCGTTACCTGAACTTCTCGGGCTGCCTGGCTGACCATCTTGATGACACTACCGAGGTTGGTGGTGTATAGTACCGGCTGGTTATTGATCTTTCTTACTACCCACCGCCCGGTTCGCTGGGCAAGGGGCAAAAGATCGTTAGCGTGATAAATTGCCATTTAAGTCCCTCCTCTTTAAAAATAATTTTAGCATTGATTAGCAAAAGCTACTATTACTAAGGTATTCAAGAAAGCGCTTACCATATTTATTTAATTATTATGAAAGCGCTTATTGACAAATCGGGCAAATAATATTAAATTATATTTAGTAAAAGTTTACCATAAGTTTTATTTGAGGTATGGAGGTTAATTGTGATGGATAAGCAACAATTTCTTGATGAATATAAAAAGGTCTTTAACGAAAACGGTAAGGATGTCTTCTTCTCACCAGGCCGGATCAATGTGATTGGTGAACACACCGACTACAATGGTGGTCATGTTTTCCCATGTGCAATCAGCATTGGGACGTACGGTGTTTATGGGCCACGGGAAGACACCAAGGTCGCAATCTACTCTGCTAACTCCGCTAAGGAAGAGAACAGTAAGATCATCACCTTTGATATCAATGATGAGCAACCCCAAACCGCGAAGGACGAAAAGTGGGTCAACTACTTTAAGGGGATGCTTGTTTACCTGAAGCAGCGTGGCTACAAGATTGACCATGGTTTCAACTTCTACATTCATGGTTACCTGCCATACGGTTCCGGACTTTCTTCATCTGCTTCCATTGAAATGCTGATGGGGAACTTACTGAAGGAAGAATTTAACTTAGACATTGATGAAATTGAGTTAGTTAAGCTTGGTCAAAAGACCGAAAACGACTTTGTCGGTCTGAACTCCGGTATCATGGACCAGTTTGCTGTCGGGATGGGGAAGAAAGACAACGCCATCTTCCTAGACTGCAATACCTTGGAATACAAGTACCTGCCACTTGAACTGGGTGACTACGAAATCCTGATCATGAGTACGAACAAGACCCACTCCTTAGCGGGCTCCAAGTACAACGAACGGGTTGAAGAATGTGGTGAAGCAGTTAAGCGCCTGAGCAAGAAGTTAAACATCACTAAGCTCGGTGAAATTGACTCTGAAACTTTTGACCAATACACTTACCTGATCAACGATGCCACCTTAATTCGTCGGGCCCGGCACGCCGTTAGTGAAAATGAACGAACAAAGCGGGCCATCGACGCAATGCAAAAGGGTGACCTGGAAGAACTCGGCCGCTTGATCAACGCATCCCACGTTTCCCTGAAGTACGACTACGAAGTCACTGGTAAGGAACTGGATACCTTAGCAGAAAGTGCTTGGGAACAACCTGGCTGCCTGGGTGCCCGGATGGTCGGCGGTGGATTCGCCGGCAGTGCCATTGCCATTGTTAAGAAGTCCGCTGCGGAAGACTTCAAGAAGAACGTCGGTAAGATTTACCGTGACAAGATTGGCTACGATGCCAGCTTCTATGATGCTGAAGTGGTTGACGGACCACATAAGTTGTAATTGATATCCAATTGCGGGGGAATGAGAAAATGAAGTTATTGGAAGAATATGCAGACAAGGTAATTGAAAGTGGCGCCTATGAACCGCTGGACCGGATTTACGTATTAAACAAAATCCGGGCCCTGGTTGGTGACGAAGATGTCGAAGCCGCTGCAGATAAGCCATTGGTTGCCCAGTTGGTTGACCTGGCTGTTAAGCGGGGGAAGATTGAGGACGGCCAAACGGCCAGAGAGATTCTCAATGACCAGCTGTACGACCTGATGACTCCACGGCCATCAGTGGTTAATCGCGAGTTCTGGGAAAAGTACCAACAATCCCCGGAGACCGCCACTAACTGGTTCTACAAGCTGTGTACCAGCAACGACTACGTTAAGGTTGCGGCGATTAAGAAGAACGTGGTCTTTGATAAGCCGACCAAGTATGGTAACTTAGAGATTACGATTAACCTTTCCAAGCCGGAAAAGGATCCTAAGGCAATCGCAGCAGCGGCTCACGACACGAAGAAGAAGTACCCACAATGTGCATTGTGCATGGAAAACGAGGGTTACAAGGGCCGGCTAGGTCAAGCAGCCCGGAGTAACCACCGGATTATCCGGATGACGATTGGTGGTAAGCAGTGGGGCTTCCAGTACTCGCCATACGCTTATTTCAACGAACACTGCATCTTCTTGTACAGTAAGCATGAACCAATGAAGATCAACCGGCAAACACTGATTAACCTGGTAGAAATTGAAAATCAGCTGCCAGCCTACTTCGTTGGTAGCAATGCCGACCTGCCGATTGTTGGGGGCTCAATGCTAGCCCATGAGCACTACCAGGGTGGCCGCCACACCTTCCCAATGATGAAGGCGTCAATCAAGAAGCCTCTGCAATTTGCTGACTACCCCGCAGTTGAAGCTGGGATCGTTAACTGGCCAATGAGCGACATTCGGTTAACGAGCGCGGATGCAACCCAACTGATTGACTTGGGGACCCACATTATTGATTTTTGGGACCATTACAGCGACGAAAGCCTCAACATTAAGGCATTTGATGGTGACACTCGCCACCACACGGTTACGCCAATCATGCACCGTGACAGTGAGAAGTACGTCCTCGACCTTGTTTTGCGGGACAATAACACGAGTGACAAGTACCCACTTGGTATTTTCCACCCGCACGAAAAGCTGTGGCACATTAAGAAGGAAAATATTGGTCTGATTGAAGTGATGGGCCGGGCAATCCTACCTGCCCGTCTTAAGGACGAACTCAACGAAGTCAAAAAGTTCTGGCTGGGTGCCGAAACAAGATTGCCGACAGCCACCTGCCATGGGCAAAGGAAGTCCAGGCTAAGACAAAGATTACGAAAGACAACGTTGACGAAGTGATGGAACAAGAGCTGGCCAACATCTTTGCTAATGTTCTGGAAAACGCCGGGGTCTTCAAGGAAGACGTTGCCGGTCAAGCTGGCTGGGACCGGTTTATCAAGCAACTGTAATGATTAAAGCTGAAAGGAGTCTGTGAGGATGGCAGTAACGTTACGAGACATTGCAAATAAAGCTGGGGTATCAATTGCGACGGTATCGCGAATCCTCAACAATGACGTGACCCTTTCAGTTAACGAAAAGACCCGGCAACGGGTAATTGCGACCGCTGAGCAGTTTAACTATACGAAACATAAGCGGACGCAGAACAACCGTGTCCAAAAGGTTGCGGTTGTTCAGTGGTACTCACTGACCCAGGAGCTGGATGATCTGTACTACATGGCTATCCGGATGGAAATTGAGCGTTCTGCCCAACGCCGGGGGCTACAGACCGTGCCGATTTACCAGAATAACATGGAGGATATTCCTCAAGACGTTACTGGTATTATTGCGATTGGTAAGTTTAGTGATGCCCAGGTAGAGAAGTTTCAGTTAGTGACAAAGAACATTGTCTTTGTTGATTATGATAGTTTAGCTGCTGGTTATGACTGCTTGGTTCCCGACTTTGAAAATGCTGTTCGTTCCGTAATTAGCGAGTTCGTTAATGAGGGAATCGAGGACATTGGAATGCTAGTGGGAACGGAAACCACTACGGATAACGAGATTGTTCCGGACCTCCGGCGCTTCTATTTTGAAAATGACCTCCGCCAAAAGAACCTGTATCACTCCGAATTTATATTTGCCGGCGACTACACCTCGATGTCGGGATATAAAGCAATGAAACGGGCAATTGAGCGGCTCGGTAATCGCCTACCGCACGGAATCTTTATTGCAAACGATCCGATGGCGGTTGGCGCGTTAAAAGCGGTTCAGGAAGCTAAGATTGCGATTCCGCAGCGGTTAGCGTTGATCTCGTTTAACGATACGGCGCTGGTCAAGTATGTTTACCCAAGTATGTCAGCGGTCCACGTGGCAACGGATGAAATGGCCCACGCGGCGGTTGACATGATGGTCAAGCGGCTAAAGAATCCAGATGCGGACCCGTGCAAGACAGTTGTGGGAACGCATTTGATAAAGCGGCAGACAACAAAATAAATGAGTGCGGACCCCCCCGAAGAGGGCCGTATGACTAACATGGGAAAACGGTTGGCGCAGAAGGCGCCAGCCGTTTTTTCTGTTAGGCACTAGGCCCGTGGGGGTGGAGCACGTTACGGCTATGTAAAAGTAGAAGTACGGCAACCGGAGTTGACGCTGTAAGCGTCGGCTTCGGTTGTTTTAGCGTGTACTGCAGAACACGTTGCAACGTTAAAGAAAGTTGAAAATGCCGACTAGGTGAGCCAATGCCTAGCCAGCATTTTTATTTGGCAGGGAGAAGACGATATTTAAAGTGGCTGTGATTTTTAAATAGTGAATAAAGGCCAGAATAAATATTTTTTCAAAAAAATTTAAAAAGTAAATCCGGACAATTGTAGAATATTTTAGCCAAACGATAAGGACGGATACTAGGGCAATATTGTGGTAAAAAAGGTATATTATTATTTTATATACAGGTTATTTCAGACAAAACCAGAACTTTACTATCATCATTCCTAGAAAAGTGTTATTTATAAATAGTGAACTTGCTATATAAATATAACGATTCTGTTCGTATTTTACCCTATCAGTTAGTGAAAAGTAAGCCGACATGTGATAAAGTATTCACTGACATTGAAAGGGAGAGAAGGATGTAAAAGTGAAACATTATCGGTTCAGCCGTCAAAGCATGGGATGGCAAATTATGATTGGTTTAGTTTTGGGAATTATCTGTGGAGTGATTTTCTACCAAAATAATAGTGCCATCACAGTGATGCAAAGTCTGGGGACAATCTTTATCCGCCTGATCCAAATGATCGTTATGCCAATCGTTGTTTCCTGCTTAACAGTAGGGATTGCTAACATTGGTGATATTAAGAAACTGGGCCGGATTGGGGCCAAGACCTTGATCTACTTTGAAATTTTGACAACGATTGCCCTGATTCTTGGTATCGGGATGGCCAACTTGACCCACCCCGGAACGTTTATTAATATCCATGACCTTCACGCAACGGATATTTCTCAATACATGTCGACTGCCAAGCACGCGGCCCATGACAGTGGCTTTTGGCCTTTAGTCCTGTCAATCATTCCGACAAATATTTTTAAATCGATGTCTGACGGTGACATGATGCCAGTGATCTTGTTCTCCGTCCTGTTTGGGCTGGGAATTGCTGCGGTCGGTGAGAAAGCCAAAATTTTAATTGATGTTTTAAACGGGGTTTCTGAAGTAATGTTCAAGGTTACTAACTGGGTAATGAAGTTCGCCCCAGTTGGGGTCTTCGGTCTGATTGGGATGACCATTGCGGAAATGGGGCTAGATGCACTGCTCCCGCTTGGCTACTTTATCCTGATTGCCTACGCCACGATGCTGATTTTTATTATCGTTATTCTCGGAATTACCGCCCATCTCTTCCACTTGCGTTACTGGAAAACAATGCGGGTTATCTGGGATGAAATTGTTCTGGCGTTTACAACCGCTAGTTCAGAAGTTACCCTCCCTCGGTTGATGAAGAAAACTCATGAGATGGGGGTTGATAAGGGAATCACCTCCTTTGTTATCCCAACTGGTTACACTTTTAACCTTGATGGGTCTGCTATTTATCAGTCCCTTGCCGCAATCTTTTTGGCCCAAGCTTATGGTCTGCACTTAACCCTTGCCCACCAGATTACCCTGCTAATTGTGTTAATGATTACTAGTAAAGGGATGGCGGGTGTGCCTGGGGCATCCTTTGTTGTCCTACTCGCTAGTGTTTCCACCATTGGGGTACCAATGGCGGGGCTGACGTTCATCGCCGGGATTGACCGGTTTGTCGACATGGGCCGGACAGCCGTTAACGTTGTCGGCAACTCAATTGCGACCCTGGTTATCGGTGAATCAGAAAAGTCGTTAGATCGTGACCAGTACAACAAGTTTATTGATAATTACGGAAAGAATAAGTAATAATTGCGATAAGAAAGGCCGGGATGAAAATTATTTCGTCTCGGCCTTTCTGCGTCCTTTTTATTATTCGCTTAGTTTATCGTTCTCGTCGTCATCTTCGTTTGCCAGGTGGATTCCCCGGTGGTTGACGCTGGTACTAAAGACAATCTGGGTACTAGTTTTTCCAAAGCGTTGCTGGATGGTGTTGATGAAATCGTCCAAGTTGGTGGTTGAGGGAAAGACAACCTCCATAATTTCGGAATAATCGCCCGTTACGCAGTTACATTCGACAACGTTGGGCACACTCTGGACGAAGGGATAGAATTCCTTTTTTTGCCGTGGTTCCAACTGGACCTGGATAAAGGCCCGGACGTGGAAGCCAATCTTTTCCATGTTAATGGAAGAGTGGTAGCCATTGATCACCCCCGCCTTTTCCAGCTTAGTAATGCGGGCGGCGATTGCAGGCGAGGAAATGAAACATTTCTTAGAGAGTTCCTTTAATGACACCCGGGCATTCTCTTGCAATGAGTTAATAATTTTGCGGTCGATTTTATCCATAAAGTTCCCAGCCTCATTTCTCTATATGATTAAATAATAATGTTATTATTCTCATATTAGCTTAATGTATTGATTGAATTGTAGGTGATTTAGCCGTAATTGTCAATTGTGAAAAAATACGCGAGTTCGCGCGAATCCTTACTTATCCCGGTAATTTAATGGTACAATAGTTACATAGGAAAAAAGCTGCATTGGAGGCTTAGAGATATGGATCAAGAATACCAAAATATCTTAGTACCAGTTGATGGTTCTAAGGAAGCAGAATTAGCACTAGAACGGGCAATCTTTGTTGCTAAGCGTAACGGTGCCCATGTTGATGTACTGAACGTTATTGACACCCGGGCAATGGCATACAACTTTGCGGGAATGTCCGATGGGAGCATTGCTTACCAATTGGTTGATAAGTCAAAAGAATACCTGACCAAGCTGTTAAAAGAAGCAAGGGAAAAGAATGACTTTGACAATATGGATATCCACATTCGGTTGGGTAACCCAAAGACAATCATTTCCTTTGACTTCATTCATGACCACCACAATGACATGATCATGATTGGAGCTAGTGGCCTTTCACGGATGCAACGGGCAGTGATGGGATCCGTTACCTCCTATGTAAAGCGGAACGCCCCTGTGGACGTCTTAGTTGTTCGGACGGCCGTTGATAAAGCCTAACATAATCCTGGATTAAAACGGGTTCCAGTGTCACCAGTTTTTGGCACGGAAACCCTTTTTTGTGTTTATGTTAGAATGGAAATCTCAGATAGAAAACAAAGATTGAAAGGGGATAAGACAATGAGTAAGCACGGACTGAGGACCCTCTTTTTAGTCTTAAGTGTTAGCTTGGGATGCTTTTTAAGGCCAACCTTGGTCTGGGCCCAGGTAGCAACCCCGGCACAAAGGGAGGCGGTCCAGCACCTCCTTTTGCAAAAACACGTCAACGGGCTGGCCCTAATAAATGGCCCTGGTGACCATCCAGAAGTGGTTAGCAACCAGGTAACAAGGGACTCCCAACAGGTGGTCCGGACAAACCGCGTGATCCCGATTGCCTCCTTCCAGAAACTGATGACCGGGGTGGCAATTAACCAATTAGTCCTTTCCGGGAAATTAGCGCTGAGCACGCCGCTGAGCGCTTTTTACCCGCAGGTGGCCAATGGTTCGCAAATTACAATAGGGCGGCTGATGATGCACACGAGTGGCCTTCGTAACGTCCCTGGTAAGTTAGCGGCACCGTTAGAAGACGAAGCGGCCCAACGTCAGTATATGTTAAAGCATTACCGGTCAACGGGGAAATTTAGTTGGTGCTATTCTGACGTGGACTTCAGTTTTTTAGCGGCCGTTATTCACCGGACGACCCGGCAGTCGTACCAGAATTACCTGGCGGACAAAGTTTCAAGGCCCCTGGGGGTGCGGGTGGAGTTCGCTGACCATCTTACGAACGGGCACCGGGTAACTCAGGCGATGGGGAAAAAGCAGGGGTGGTCAACCTTACAAAGGCGCATGTCAAAAGAGCCCGGGGCCGGCGATATTCTGTGTACCCCGGTAGCTTATTGGTACTTCTTGTACCGTGGCGTACTTGATAACCCCACGATGCTGGCCCAGTATACTAATCGGCAAGCAGCGGGGGAAACCTACTTTGGTGGTGCCTACATCGAGGCCCCATATCTCCACGCCAATGGTTACCTGAGTGGGTATTCATGTACCTTTTACAGTAACTGGGAAAGCCGGCAGACGGTGATGCTCTTTGCCAATAACCTTTCCTATCATGAATTACGGGTGGTCAACAGTCAACTAGTGCATGCTTACTTTGATGACCACCGGACAGAACAAAAGCAGATCAACGCCGAGTAGCGCTGACCTGCTTTTTTAAAACTATAAAAGACTGATTGGTAGTTTGCTGCCAGTCAGCCTTTTACTTAACTAAATAACATTAGTCTTTCTTCGTGACTTTCATAATGTTGTCCTTGTCGGTGACCTTGTCGCCAGCCTTGGCTAACATTTCAAAGGCGAAGTTTTCACTATTAGTGACGGTGACGATAACCGTGTCATCAAGCCCCGCCTTCTTAATAGTTGGGTCCCAGAATTCCATGAGTTCTTGACCCTTGTCAACGTGTTGACCCTTAGTGAAGTAGGTTATGAAACCAGTACCATGTAACTTCACGGTATCAACACCGATGTGAATCAGGAGGGCAATTCCGTTGTCGGAAACTAACCCAACCGCGTGACGAGTTGAGAAGGTTGCCCGAACGGTACCAGCAAATGGTGCGTAAACCTTACCGTCAGCTGGCTTGATAGCAAATCCTTGTCCCATCTTACCTTCAGCAAATGCTGGATCACTGACGTCCTTGAGGTTAACAACTTCACCAGCAACCGGAGCTGGGATGTTAGTAACGCCAGCTTGTGGTTGTGGAGCGGCTTCTTCAGCAGTGGCGTTTTGGTCATTGCCTTCTTCACCAAGGTGCTTACCCCAAGTTTGTTCCAACTTAGCCACAATCTTGGCGTGAGACTTTTCATCCAACTTAACCTTAAGGGCGAAGATAATGATACCAACAAGAATTAAGGCAATTGGAATTAAGAACATGTAAATCTTGAAGACGCTAACGCCGTGAGCAGTAACAGTAGCGGCTGTAGCACCACCAGTCATTCCAGCAGCAACAGTAGCGGCACCAACAACACCATTAGCAACGGCACCACCGAACTTATCAAGCAGTGGCCGAATTGACAAGGTCAACGATTCATCACGGTGACCAAGCTTTAATTGACCATATTCAACAGAGTCGGTAATCGTCATCAAAACAACCAGGAAGATGATTGGTTGTGGAATGAAGAACAATTCGGCACCGAGCAGGACAAGTGCTAATGACTTACCAGCAAAGGCAAAAATTACAGCACCAAGGACTTCAATCGTTGCAGCACCATAGAAGAGCTTGTGACGCCCAATCTTACCTGAGAAAAGTGGGAAGGCGAAGACGGAGATAACACCGACAACCGTGTTCAGACCACCCAGGATTGAGAAGGCCTTAGAGTTACCAAGAATATAAGTGAAGTAGTACAGTTCAAAACTGTTCAACAGAGTTTGACCAGTAGTGAAGAACAGGTAGGACATCGCAATTGCCAACAATTGGTCGTTCTTGATCAGGATGTGCAGGATATCCTTTAACTTAGTTTGCTCCTTATTTTCACGAAGCAGTGACTTTTGTTCGTGGGTAAACATCCCCACACCGATTGCAGTGATTGCCGAAATAGCAGCAACGATAACGGCGAAGATGAACCAACTACGGTCGTCACCGGTCCCACCGTTTTGATTGATGGAGAAGAACAGAACCATTGGCATGATAACAAAACCGATGATTTGTCCACCGATGGTTGAACCAACCCGGGCGAAGGTAGCAATCTTGTCACGTTCGTGTGAATCGAATGACATGGCTGGAACCATGGACCAGAAACCAACATCATTGAAGGAATAGAAGACATCCATGATGATGTAGATGATAGCAAAGACAACCAGGTACATGATTGGACTAGAAACGTTCAGACCGCCAAGTGGGGTGAACAGTGCGGCCAGGAGGACGGCAGAAATAACACCACCGCCAACAACCCATGGCTTAAACTTCCCCCATTTGGTCTTGGTCCGGTCGATGGCATTACCAATCAATGGGTCAATCAGTAATTCCACAATCCGGAGAATCATGATGGTCATCGTAACGTATCCGACCATCCGGTTATCAAAGGACTTGTTACCGGACGTAAACAGGTGACCGGTAACGTACATCATAAAGTAAGTAGAAAGTAATGCAAAGAAGGCATCATGTCCGAACGCACCGAGTGAGTATGCGAGGCGCGAACGAACTTTATGTGGCTCTTGCTTATCCATTATTGACTCCCCTTTTCTACGTAAAATTAAATAATAGCTTACAGCCATTATGTTAAGCGCTTTCACTAAATATGTCAATATCTTTTTAGTAAACTTTTACGATTAAAATTGTTGGTACCTTTAATCTTTGATCATGGACGGGCACGGACGAAAGGTTGTGAAATGGCGGTCAAACCACATTTGAAAGGCGGCAACAGGGACAAGGTAAAGTTTTATTTCGGCCAATAAAAAAAGAGAGGACCGGAAAGTTCCGGTCCCCCTGTAGGATTCAGTAGCAATGATTTTATTGTTCTTTGTACCAAGTGTAGTGGTAGTTACCTGGGCGGTCAACACGTTCATAAGTGTGAGCACCGAAGTAGTCACGTTGTGCTTGCAGCAGGTTAGCAGGAACAACTTCTGCACGGTAGGAGTCGTAGTAGCTAATTGCAGCGCTAAGAGCAGGAACAGGGATACCAGCCTTAACAGCAAGGGCAACGATGTCCCGAATAGCCTTTTGGTACTTCTTAGAGATGTCCTTGAAGTAGTCGTCAAGAAGAAGGTTCTTCAAGTCAGGGTTCTTGTCGAAGGCATCAGTGATGTTTTGCAGGAATTGGGCACGAATGATGCAACCGGCACGCCAAATCTGTGCTAATTCACCCATCTTCAGGTTCCAGTTGTAACGTTCGGAGTCGATTCGCATTTGTTCGAATCCTTGTGCGTAGGACATAACCTTACCGAAGTAGAGAGCTTCACGAACCTTTTCAATCAGTTCCTTCTTGTCATCAATGGAGATGGCTTCCGTTTCTTCAGGTAAGACCTTGCTTGCGGCAACCCGTTCGTCCTTCATCATGGAGATGTAACGAGCGTAAACGGCTTCAGTAATAACGGATTGTGGAGCGCCACCTTCAAGGGCTGTTTCAGAACTCCACTTACCAGTACCCTTGTTGGCACCACGGTCAAGAATCATGTCAACAATTGGCTTGCTCTTGTCATCACCAAGGTCATCCTTACGGGTCAGAATGTCAGCAGTGATGTCAACCAGGTAACTGGATAGTTCACCCTTGTTCCATTCTGCGAAGGCCTTAGCAATGTCATCAACTGGCATCTTCAAGACGTTTCGCATAATGTTATAACTTTCGTCAATTAACTCTTCGTCACCGTATTCAATCCCGTTGTGGACCATCTTTACGTAGTGGCCGGCACCGTTAGGACCAACATAGGTAACACATGGTTTGCCATCTTCAGCCTTGGCAGCGATTTGAGTCAAAATAGGAGCAACTAAGTCATAAGCTTCTTTTTGACCACCTGGCATCAGGGCAGGACCGTGGAGGGCACCAAGTTCACCACCGGAAACACCCATGCCGATGAAGTTAATACCGGACTTGTCCAGCTTAGCATTCCGAGCCATGGTGTCGTGGAAGTTAGTGTTCCCACCATCAATCAGAACATCACCTTTGTCAAGCAGAGGGAGTAATTCATCAATAACGGCATCGGTTGGCTTACCAGCCTTAACCATCAGCAAGATCCGCCGTGGCTTTTCAAGGGAGTCAACGAAGTCCTTAATTGTGTAACTAGGAACAAGCTTCTTGTCGCTGTGATCCTTCATCATTTCGTCAGTCCGGTTACGGTGACGGTTGTAGACACCGACAGTGAAGCCCCGACTTTCAATGTTTAATGCAAGGTTTTTACCCATGACAGCTAAACCGACAACACCGATTTGTGCTTTATTCTCTGACATTAAAGTCACTCTCCTCTTAAAGAAAAACATGTAATTATTTTCACAATGTCCATTATAACAAAAAAATTTAACAGTGCAACCGATATCTAATAACAAAAAACGTTTTAAGAAAATTCTTAAAACGTTTTTGAGTATATTAGTGGTTTAAACGGTAGACCCATTGGCGACCATCACGGGCAAGCAGTTCATCAGAGGCTGCAGGGCCCATTGAGCCTGGTACGTAATTAGGGAACTGTGGCTTTTCAATGTCCCAAAGCTTCCGAATTACGTCAACGAACTTCCAAGCATAGGCAATTTCAGCCCATGATGCGAAGTTGGTGTGGTTACCTTCCAGAGCATCGTGGAAGAGACGTTCGTATGGTTCTGGGGATTCCTTCTTGTCGGTATCACTTTGCAGGTACTTCAGGTCGACTGGTTGGGTCGTGAAGCCTTGGCCAGCGCGCTTAGCGTTTAATTGCATAGCAAAGCCAGACTTAGGTTCAACAAAGATTGTCAAAACGTTGGAGTTCAAGGTTTGGTCGCTTTCGTGACGAGGGTCAGCGAAGATATCGATCAATGGCTTCTTGAAGACAACGTCAATTCGGGTGAACTTGTCGGCTAACTTCTTACCAGTCCGAACGTAGAATGGCACACCAGACCAACGGTAGTTGTCAAACATTAATTTGGCAGCTACGAAAGTTTCAGTACCAGAATCAGGAGCAACACCATCTGCGTCACGGTATGCTTCAGTACCGTTCCCAGCATCGTATTGACCACGAACAAAGTTAGCGGCGGCTTCGGATGGGGTGTAGACACGGAGACTCCGTAATGCCTTAATCTTTTCAACCCGAACGTCGGTATCGGTAAATGAAACAGGTTGTTCCATTGCCAATTGGGCAACGATTTGCATAATGTGGTTTTGAACCATGTCACGAAGGGCACCAGAGTTGTCGTAATAACCAGCACGTTCTTCGACACCGAGCTTTTCACTCAGGGTAACTTGGATGTTGTCGATGTAACGGTTGTTCCACAAAGATTCGATGATGGTGTTACCAAAGCGTAGGGCTTGGATGTTTTGAACCATTTCCTTACCCAGGTAGTGGTCAATCCGGAAGATTTGGTTTTCATCGAAGGTCTTGGACAGTTCGTCGTTCAGCTTCTTAGCGGAGTCAAAGTCACGACCGAATGGCTTTTCGATAACCAGGCGGTTAAAGCCGTCGTCAGAAAGTAGGTCTTGCTTCTTCAGGTTCATGGCAATGGTGCCAAAAAATTGGGGAGCCATGGACATGTAGAATAAGCGGTTGCCTTCTGTGCCAAACTGCTTGTCCAGTTCTTCAATCCGCTTCTTTAGGATTGTGTAGTGTTCAGGCTTGGTAACGTCATGTGACTTGTAGAAGAAGTGCTTGGAGAAGTCAGCAGCTTCGCCCTTGCGAGTTTCTTCAACATCCTTGATTGAGTCCCGAACAACTTGTTGGAATTCTTCGTCGGTGTATGGATGACGAGAAGTTCCGAGCAGTGCAAAGTGGTCTTGCAAGTAGCCCTTTTGGTAGAGCTTGAAGAGAGCGGTGTACAACTTCCGCTTAGCAAGGTCACCAGTTGCACCAAATAATGTAATAACAGCTTTATTTTCTGTAGCCAAAATGTTCACTCCTTCTGAAATTACAGAAATTCTATCACCTGTACAATTATATACTCTCAAACGCTTATCTGCACGGCAAAAGGAACCGGTTTCTGGATAGTGGTGAAATGGCCCACCGGTGGGGAACAGTGCCGTCAATAAGGTTGGTTGGGTACCGGTTGACGAATGGTCTAGAGCAAAAAGTTTTTTTGCCGGGAATGCCTTTACCGACACTAATTAACACAAAATTCCATCTTGTATATATACCAAAAATGGTATATAAATAATATATCGAATTTGATATATTGGAGGAAACAAAGATGAATTACTGGCTACTCTTGGTAACGTTTGTTGCCGTTAACCTAGATTTCTTTATTATTATGCTGTTTTTACTCCACCGTTACCGAACCATGGATGTGATGGTTGGCTACTTGGCGGGGGTGTTAATTTTGATGATCCTCAGCTTCACAATTGGTAAGGCCCTCGCCCTGTTTTTACCGGAATGGCTTATCGGCCTACTGGGGTTCTTACCGATTTATATGGCGCTCCACGATAAGGATGAGGCAGCCCAGCAGACTGACCGGGCGCCTATCCTGGCGACCTTAACCACGTATCTAGCGGTTTGTACTGGCTGTAACCTGTCAATTTTTTTACCGGTGCTGACGGGGATGACCATCAACTACTTTATAATGGCTCTTCTCTTTATCGGCGTCTTGGCAGTCGTGGTCGTCTGGCTAATAAAGGCAATTGGTGAACTACCAGTTGTCAAGAAGGCCCTGACGAGGTGCGGGGATACTTTAATGAAGGTGATTTACGTTGGGGTTGGCCTCTACGTCTTTTACGACAGTGGTTTGATTACCCACCTGCTTAGTCTGGTATAATATTCCCTAATTAATTCAAAGAAGGGAATGGCAAATGGTGACCGCGACACGCGACCTGATTAATGAAGCGGCTAAAATTTATAAGGTATTAAGCAACAGTACCCGAATTGAGATTCTCTATTTCCTGCGTCACTGCGATGGCGAGGTGTCGGTTTCAACAATTGTTGACCAATTAGGCCTGGCACAGCCGGTGATTTCAAAGCAATTGGGAATCCTCCACCGTTACCAACTGGTTTGTCGCCGGCGGGAGGGTACCAAGGTTTTCTATATTCTTGATGATCCTCACGTTGTCGAAATGGTTGATGACATGTTGGAACACGTTAAGCATGAGATTAAGGGTGAACCCCACCCACGAAATTTGTATAAGTAGGTAACAAGGGGGTTGTGACAAAAAGCCTCTGAATCAGAAGCACCATTCGGAATTTAACAAAAATTCTGAATGGTGCTTTTTGATTATCTGAATATTTTGAGAAAATGAGCGGCCTTCCGGCCATTTTCTTCATGTTTAATGCCATTAAAGCAATCCCAATTTGTCTTTTGGCTTTCTTAAGACCACGTACTGTGAATCTTTTAAAACCCAAATAAGCCTTCAAGTTACCAAAAACAGTCTCTACATCGTACTTACGACGGGAGTAAGTGTTGGAATTTGAAAGCGACTCGCGAGCTTTCGACTTAAAATATTCCCACTGTGGGTTCACCTTAAGGTACTTAGTGTTCCCATGTGGTGTTAATGCCTGAGAAATAATTTGATGATTCTCATCATACTTCTCTGCTTGATATACTTTGAAATCACGACGGAATTTGTATTTATCATTTCGGTATGCGTATCGTTTAAAGTTGAATCGGACGCCCTG
>NZ_JBFLGB010000030.1:0-20266 GCF_041859915.1 Limosilactobacillus sp. | reverse complement strand
CATTCAAAATGTTATTTAAACATCGTGGTGGTTATCCCCGGTTTAAAAGTCGTCATGCTGTTAAGCAAGCTTATACAGGGCAATCAACTTGTAAAGTAATAGCCAAGCGACGGATTCAATTACCTAAACTAGGCAGTATTCGAACCAGCAAAACTAGTCACATCGGTAATGCCAAAATCAAACGGTATACGGTTAGCTATGACCCGACGGGTCGTTATTACTTGTCGCTGCAAGTTGAAGCTGAGGTTAAGATATTACCGAAAACTGGTAAATCAGTTGGCTTAGACGTTGGCATCGCTGACTTAGCGATTAGCTCTGATGGTGTTAAGTACGGTACTTTCAGTGCTAAATGGTATACAAAACAAGCTACCAAATGGCAGTCAAAGTATGCCAAGCGTAAACACAGGGTAACAACTGCAGTTCGTCAATGGAATCATAATCATAAAACGATCAAAGAAGATCTAGAAGACTATCAAAACTGGCAACGGGCTAGGATAGCTAAAGCTCGTTACCAACAAAAAATTGCTAATCAGCGCAAAGACTATCTGCATAAGCTGACCACTGATTTAGTTAAACACTATGACGTGATTGTGATTGAAGATTTGAAAACCAAGAACCTTCAGAAAAATCACCATTTGGCTAAATCAATTGCCAACGCTAGTTGGTATCAATTTCGGACTATGCTGAATTATAAGTGTGCTTGGTATGGCAAACAATTAATCGTGGTGAAGCCCAATTACACAAGCCAAATCTGTTCTAATTGCGGGTTTAACAGTGGTAAGAAACCGTTGAAAATCCGGAAATGGACTTGTCCTAAGTGTGGTATGCACCATGATCGGGATATTAATGCGGCAATTAATATCTTACACCAAGGATTAAAAGCCGTTGGCTAGGAACTAGCCTTGGTAAAAGAACGGAGTTCTGTAAGTTAGGTAGCTGGAATACCAGTGTAATATCCTAAATACTACTTTGTGTTCCCAGAAGCTCGGTCATTTATGACCGAGTAGTTCACAATTCATTATAAAAATAGTCAAATTTGGTCAAACTTTTTTATTGCAATTCATCTGAAAGATGTTATAGTTATAAATGTGGTTAGCACTTGAGTGGCTTAAGTGCTAAAATGACAAATTAAGATTAACAAGATGGAGGGATTAACGTGTTAAAACCATTAGGAGATCGCGTTGTTCTAAAAGCTGAAACTGAAGAAGAAAAGACGGTTGGCGGCATTGTCCTTGCTTCCAATGTCAAGGAAAAGCCAACTACTGGAAAGGTTATTGCCGTTGGTGAAGGACGGACCTTGGACAACGGGCAAAAGCTTGCTCCAGCTGTTAAGAAAGGCGACCGGGTATTGTTCGACAAGTATGCCGGCAATGAAGTCGAATATAACGGTGAAAAGTACCTGGTTGTTCATGAAAAGGACTTAGTTGCAGTTCTTGACTAATTACAACTGAATTAAATGCTTAAAGAATAAATTCGATGAGGTGACAATAAATGGCAAAGGAAATTAAGTTTTCTGAAGATGCACGGAACGAAATGCTCCGCGGTGTTGATAAATTAGCTGATACTGTTAAGACAACGATGGGTCCTAAGGGCCGAAACGTTGTCTTGGAACAAAGCTATGGTAACCCAACCATCACGAATGATGGTGTAACGATTGCTAAGAGTATTGAGCTTGAAAATCACTTTGAAAACATGGGTGCTAAACTGGTTTCCGAAGTTGCTTCCAAGACTAATGATATCGCTGGTGATGGTACCACTACTGCAACTGTCCTGGCACAAGCAATTGTTAACGCTGGTATGAAGAACGTTACTGCCGGTGCTAACCCAGTTGGCGTTCGGCGTGGGATTGACAAGGCAACTCGGGCTGCCGTTGATGCATTGAAGAAGATGTCACATGACGTTAAGACCAAGGATGACATTACCCAGATTGCTTCCATTTCTGCTGACAACAAGGAAGTTGGTAAGCTGATTGCCGACGCCATGGAAAAGGTTGGCCATGATGGTGTTATCACTCTTGAAGATTCCCGTGGTGTTGACACTAGTGTTGATGTTGTTGAAGGAATGAGCTTTGACCGTGGTTACATGTCTCAATACATGGTTACTGACAATGATAAGATGGAAGCCGACCTTGACAACCCATACATTCTGATTACTGATAAGAAGATCTCCAATATTCAGGATATCCTTCCATTACTGCAAAAGGTTGTCCAAGAAGGTCGGGCATTATTGATCATTGCTGATGACATTACCGGTGAAGCACTGCCAACCTTGGTATTGAACAAGATTCGTGGTACCTTCAACGTTGCTGCTGTTAAGGCCCCTGGCTTTGGTGACCGTCGGAAGGCTCAACTGCAAGATATCGCCGTTTTGACTGGTGGTACTGTTATTTCCGATGACCTGGGCATGAACCTAAAGGATGCTACGGTTGATCAATTAGGTCAAGCTAATAAGGTTACGGTTACAAAGGACAACACCACGATTGTTGACGGTGCTGGTGCTAAGGAAGCCATTGCTGAACGGGTTGATCAAATCAAGCAAGCTATTGATAAGACAACTTCTGACTTCGACAAGGACAAGCTGCAAGAACGTTTGGCTAAACTTTCTGGCGGTGTTGCCGTTGTTCGGGTTGGTGCTGCTACCGAAACTGAAATGAAGGAAAAGAAGTACCGGATTGAAGATGCTCTGAACGCTACCCGGGCTGCTGTTCAAGAAGGATTCGTTCCTGGTGGTGGTACTGCCCTGGTAAACGTTCTGCCAGCTCTAGACAAGATTGATGCTACTGGTGACGAAGCAACTGGTGTGCAAATCGTTAAGGCTGCTTTGGAAGCACCTGTTCGTCAGATTGCTGAAAACGCCGGTGTTGAAGGCTCCATCATTGTTAACCAATTAAAGAGTGAAAAGCCTGGTATTGGTTACAATGCCGCCGACAACAAGTTTGAAGACATGGTTAAGGCAGGAATTGTTGACCCAACTAAGGTTACCCGTTCTGCTCTGCAGAATGCTGCTTCCGTTGCCGCATTGCTGTTAACTACTGAAGCTGTCGTTGCTGACAAGCCTGATGACAACAAGGGTAATAATACTCCTGCTGCTCCACAAGGCGGTGCCGGCATGGGCGGCGGCATGATGTAATAGCTGCCCGATGGAAACTAAATAAATAATAGAAAACACCGTTGAGAAGAATCTTCTCAACGGTGTTTTCTTATTTCCCGGGAAATGATGCTGGCAATTTGTCTTTTCTTTTAAGCCCTCAAAGGTTAATCAATGTGGTAAAGTAGACGTTGACTTTATTTTTATAGTAGAGAGGAATCGTCAATGGAAAAACTGAAATTGCATCGGATTAGTCTCTTTTCGGGAATTATGTTGGCACTCAATTCCTTAATTGGGTCTGGCTGGCTTTTTGGAGCCGGTACTGCCGCTAAAGTTGCTGGCCCGGCTGCCATCATTTCCTGGATCTTGGGGGCCGTGATTATTATTACCATCGCGTTAACGTATGTTGAGTTGGGAGCAATGTTTCCAGAAAGTGGCGGAATGAGTCGCTATGCTCAGTATAGCCACGGCCAGTTACTTGGCTTTATTGCCGCCTGGGCAAATTGGATTTCCTTAATTACCTTGGTACCGATGGAAGCCGTAGCCTCAGTTCAATATATGAGTTCCTGGCCCTGGTCCTGGGCAAATTGGACCCACCATTTTTTGGCCCACGGCAATGTTACCGCTCGTGGAATGTGGGTAGTGGTGCTCTTTATGCTGATCTTTACCCTAATTAATTTTTGGTCGGTTAAGTTAATGACCCGCTTTACAAACTTAATTTCGATTTTTAAGATCGTTTTGCCAACCTTGACCATTTTAATGTTATTAATTAGTGGCTTTCATCCGGCTAATTTTGGTCATAGTGTTGGAACATTTATGCCCTATGGCAGTCGTTCAATCTTTGAAGCAGCGGCGGTCTCAGGAATCATCATGTCCTATGATGCCTTCCAGACGATTATCAATATGGGTGGAGAAATGGTTAATCCTCGCAAAAATATTGTCCGGGGAGTATTAGTTTCGATGATCATTACTGCCGTGATTTATATCATGCTTCAAGTAGCTTTCATTGGGGCAGTGGCACCGGCTATGTTAGCTAAAAGTGGCTGGCATGGGATTAATTTCACTTCACCTTTTGCTGATATTGCCATTCTTTTAGGAATGAATTGGTTAGCAATTCTCCTTTATATGGATGCCTTTGTTTCACCATTTGGCACCGGGGTAGCATTTGTGGCAACGGCTTCACGAGCCCTAGCGGCGATGACCCATACCAAGCATTTACCGCAATGGCTCGGACGGCTGGCCCGTCGTTATATGATTCCCCGTTTTGCCATGGTAACTGATTTTATTCTAGCGGTAATTCTGGTTAATACTTTTCGCAACTGGAGTCTGTTGGCCACGGTAATCACCGGCGCAACTTTAATTGCTTATCTGACCGGTCCAGTAACGGTAATCGCCCTGCGTAAGATGCGTCCGGACTTAAAACGACCGTTTGCACCGCATTATATGTCCTGGTTAGCGCCAATTGCCTTCGTACTTACCAGCCTGGCAATTTACTGGACAATGTGGCCGACGACCATCCAGGTAATAATTGTAATTGCCCTGGGCTTGCCAATCTATCTTTATTATGAGCTTCGCTACCGGCATTCTAAATGGGGGCAGCAACTAAAGAGTAGTGCCTGGTTATTGACCTACCTAGTTTTTATTTCATTGGTGTCTTACCTGGGCAGCAAGGGCTTTGGTGGCCATAATTGGATTCAATACCCGTGGGATTTCTTAGTGATTATTGTAGCTTCATTGCTTTTCTACTGGTGGGGGACCCATAGTCATTTACCACAGATGGATCCAATTGCCGAAAAGGTCAACCAACGGGTTAAACTTTAATCAGAATTTGTCCTAGTAAATGAAAAAGGGTTCAGAATGCTTGTTGCAATCTCAGTGAATAGATTATAATATTATTCAGTTATCCAAACGGGGTAACTATTAGTTAAATTGATTTTCAACATACTGATAAATTTCAGATAAGTTGGGAGGAAAAAAGAGATGTGGCGCTACCTTAAACGTGTGTTAATTGGGAAACCATTGAAGACCCTTGATGAGGGGCAAACCCACTTAACCAAATTCAAGGCGTTAGCGATGCTTTCGTCTGACGCTATATCGTCAGTCGCCTATGGTCCTGAACAGATTACAACTGTTCTGGTTACCTTATCAGCCGCTGCTATCTGGTATTCAATTCCGATTGCGGTCATCGTACTGATTCTGCTGCTGGCGATTACGCTATCATATCAACAAATTATTCATGCTTACCCGAGTGGTGGGGGTGCTTATGTGGTCGCTACCCGTAATTGGGGAAGCACTGGCGGACTCTTTGCTGGTGGATCGCTTTTGGTTGATTATATGTTAACCGTGGCGGTTTCGACAACTTCCGGGGTGGAGGCAATTACCTCGGCAATTCCGGCGTTGTACAGGTTCTCAATTCCAATTGCAATTGTGATTGTCCTAATGATTATGATCATGAATTTACGAGGAATGAGTGAGAGTGCTAATTTCTTGACGATTCCGGTTTACTTTTTTATTCTGATGATCACAATCATGGTTATCTGGGGTGGTTATAACATTATCACTGGTAATATTCATTACCATGCAATTGTCAATTATGGGACCCCAGTTCAGGGAATGTCCTTTGTCCTCTTCATCCGAGCATTCTCTGCCGGTTCTTCATCTTTGACCGGGGTGGAGGCTGTTAGCAACGCAGTACCGAACTTTAATAAGCCTAAAGAGAAAAACGCTGCTACGACCTTGGCTATTATGAGTGCCATTCTGGCTACTTTCTTCATTGCAATTATCTTCTTTAGTTTTTATTTGGGAATTATCCCTAATTCTCGGACAACGATTCTGTCACAGATGGCGGCCCAAATTTTTGGTGGCCACGGGCTAGGCTTCTATCTCTTGCAATTGTCAACGGCCATGATCCTAGCCGTTGCTGCTAATACCGGTTTTTCGGCCTTTCCAATCTTGGCCTTTAATATGGCCAGGGATAAGTATATGCCCCATGCCTTTATGGATCGTGGAGACCGACTTGGTTATTCTAACGGTATTATTTCCTTAGCTGTCGGCGCCATTATCTTGATTTTGATCTTCCATGGTAAGACCAACATGCTGATTCCATTGTATGCGGTTGGTGTCTTTGTGCCATTTACTTTGTCACAGTCTGGAATGATTATTCATTGGTTCCGGGAACGTCAAGGACTATGGCTGGGCAAGGCCTTTATTAACCTTGTCGGGGCTTTAATTTCCTTGATTTTGGTTATCTGCCTGTTCTGGCAGCACTTCGTTAATGTTTGGCCATACCTGATTATCATGCCGCTGCTATTGTGGATGTTCTATGCTATTCATTCGCACTATACCAAAGTGGCGGCCCAGTTGCGGGTAGCTGAGAAAACGAAGGTGCAGTTGCATGACTACGATGGTTCAACCGTGATTGTCCTGGTCGGAAACGTGACCCGGGTAACACGGGGGGCCATTAATTATGCCCGCTCAATTGGTGATTACGTGATTGCTATGCACGTTTCCTTTGATGAAAACCCTGGTAAGGAACATAAGACGGCCAATGAGTTTAAGGCCGAATATCCAGACGTTCGTTTCGTCGATATTCACTCTTCCTATCGGTCAATTGCTAAACCAACGTTACGGTTTGTGGATGTAATTGCCAAACGAGCTGGTGCCCGTAACTACTCGACGACTGTTTTGGTTCCCCAGTTTATTCCTAAGCATCCTTGGCAGCTGATCTTGCATAACCAGACTAGTGTCCGTCTGCGAGCTGTTTTGAATTCCCGGGAAAACATCATTGTTTCGAGCTACAATTATCACCTGCACGAATAAAAAAGATCGGTGTCACGACAATGGTCGAGCACCGATTTTTGAAAATTGGAGAAATTAGTTATGGATAAAAAACAGTTGTTATACGGCGGCCTCTTTGCCGTGGGCCTGGTCTTTGCGGCTAGTTACTCGATTGATAACCGCGGATTCCATTCTGGAATTTTTGGTATTGTTGGTTGTGTTTTAATGTTAGCCGCTTATATTGGCTTTAATCAAGAAAAATTAAAAGCCCATGATCATCACACGCGGGTAATCCTGGGCTGGTTGAGCGGCATTTTGACTGTTTTAGTAATCCTAAATATTGCTGAAGTTCTCCTGGCTTAGGACTTTGCAGGGTAGGGCACCTCGTGATTACGAGGCTGCCCCTTTTTTATTTGAAGTTGGTTGTTGAAGCGGGTCGTTAAGTTAGCGATTAATTGACCACAAGCATCCTGGTCAACAAAGACGGTCACAACTACATTCACTCCATATTGTTCATTGGCCACTTCAAGATGATGCTCTTTGAAATAATAGAGTAGTTGGTCGTGTTGAGCATAGGGGACAGTAATGTCAACGGCAGTCTGAATGACCCGCTGAACTAGCCCAGCTTGGTGGACAGCATTGGTGGTGACATTGCTGTAAGCTCGAATTAAGCCACCAGCACCGAGCTTGATGCCACCAAAGTAACGGGTCACCACAGCAACAACGTCGTGAAGCTTTGCTAGTTGAAGTGATTCAAGGATCGGCACCCCGGCGGTTCCACTAGGTTCGCCGTTGTCTGATTCGCGTTGTACCTGATCATGATCACCGACCAGATAAGCAAAGCAATTATGGGTGGCCTTACGATTTACTTGTTTAACCTTTTCAATGAAAGCTTGGGCCTCATCTTCACTATTAATTCGACCAAGACTGCAGATAAAGCGCGACTTCTTGATTACTAGTTCAAAACTGGTATTTTTGGCAATTGTAAGAAATGGTTCTGTCATGGAAAGACTTCTTTCGTGCTTAAAGATTTATTTTCCGTACTTGATTAAGTAGGGGGGATAATAATGAAATTAAGTGAGTATTTTGGACGACGGGTCCTGGTTGACCGACCAACTTGGCAATCAGGGCCACCATCACCACCTGTCCAGGTTTTACCGACAATTAAGGATTGTGGGTCAGAAATTCTATGTTGGCGTTGCGGTCAGCGCACAGCGAAAAGGGTAGCCGCCCTTCCTAATGGTGAATTTTACTGTCCCCACTGTATTAACTTAGGCCGGGTCAGTACGTTAAATAAATTTTATCATGTTCCAGAGCCAAATCAATTTCGGGTCGTTAAACCAGTTTTGACTTGGCATGGTCATTTGTCGGTGTTTCAAGAACGAGCCGCGACGGCGGTAACAGCGGGAATGGCTGCTCATCGTCATCAACTATTATGGGCGGTCACTGGAGCCGGCAAGACAGAGATGATGTTTCATGGCTTAGCAATGGCATTAGAGCATGGTGAACGCCTGGCAATTGCTTCACCACGAGTGGACGTCTGCTTAGAGCTTTATCCTCGTTTGCAGACTGCCTTTCAAAACACTGAGATGGTGCTTCTTCATGGTCGTCAAAAGCAGCCCTATCATTATGCCCAATTGACCGTCTGTACGACTCACCAGTTATTGCGCTTTTACCATGCCTTTGATAATTTGGTGGTAGATGAGGTCGATGCTTTTCCCTATGCGGCTAATCCTGCTTTACTGTATGCCACTAGTCAAGCGGTCAAGCAGGCGGGCGGCTGCCTTTATTTAACGGCAACACCCGGAAAGGCACTATTGCGGCAAGTTCGGGCAAAACAGTTAGCGGTTACCTACCTCCCCCTGCGTTACCATGGTCATCTCTTGCCGGAAATTCATTTGCGGCTTGCCATTAACTGGCGCCACGTCTTAGAACAGCGTCACTTACCACATAGTTTGGTGTGTGAAATGTACCGCAGCTTAGTGGCTGGTCACCGTTTTCTGCTTTTTGTTCCCCATGTTCGGGACCTTCCTAAAATGGCGTCGGCAGTTAAAAATGATTTTACAAGCCCGCGTTTTACAATAGTTCATGCCAGTGATCCGGACCGATTAGCGAAAGTTCAAAAGATGCGGGACGGTAAATATGACTTCTTAGTGACGACTACCATCATGGAACGCGGTGTGACCTTTCCGGAGATTGATGTTTTTGTCCTGGGCGCTGATGATCCGGTCTTTTCTTCTGCGGCTTTGGTACAAATTGCTGGACGGGCTGGTCGTGCCGCTAGTCGTCCTACCGGTAAGGTTCTCTTTTGGGTTAATGGCTCTTGTCGGCGAGTGCGAACGGCAATGCGTCAAATTCAATTTATGAATCGAAAGGGGCGGGCGCTCCAGAAATGAATTGCTTACTTTGTAACGCCCCACTTAACTACCGCCTGAGCATTTTGGACTTAGTGAGGCTAGCACCCCTGCCTTTTCCAATCATCTGTTCAAAATGTGCAAAAAGTTTTACCAAAATTGACCCTGCAGCAGCATGCCCGGGGTGTAGTCGTCCACAATCAAGCAACCACCTTTGCCCAGAATGTCAACGTTGGACACAACAGTATGGTTGGCATCTTCACCACACCGCTCTCTATACTTATAATGAGGCGATGAAGGAATTCATGCGGCGCTATAAATTCCAGGGTGACTACCGCTTACGTCAGGTTTTCCAAGGGGTATTCTGCCGCCAAGTACAAAGCTACCATGCAGATTTGATAATTCCCATTCCGGTAACCGCTACTACCATGGCAACCCGGGGCTTTAACCAGGTCTTGGGCCTGCTTGGTCAAACAACGGTCACTAATGTCTTGAATCACCGGGCCCAAGATAAGGTGGCTCAATCGTGTAAGACCCGTCAACAGCGCTTAGCAACTCCGCAGCCTTTTCGTTTAACTGATCCAACGGTGGTACGGGACAAGAAGGTCTTGTTAGTAGATGACATCTACACAACCGGTCGAACCCTTTATCATGCTGCTAATTTGGTTAAGCAAGCTGGCTGTCGGGAAATTTTAAGCCTTTCTTTGGCTCGTTAAAGAAGGCTAAAGGATTTTGAAAACGGTTTGTTAATTGATCAGAACTACACTATAATGAAGATAGGATATGAGAAGAGTGGTCCTTCTGATATCAGATCAAGCGATTGCTTGGACTGAAAGGAGAGATGTTTGATGTTAAAATTCAATATTCGTGGTGAAAATGTCGAGGTTACTGAATCCATTCGGAACTACGTTGTTAAACGGATTAGCAAATTGCAAAAGTTCTTTGAGGACAGTGTTGAAGCAACTGCTCATGTAAACTTAAAAGTATACCCAAATCGGACTTACAAGGTTGAAGTAACTATTCCTTTGCCATACTTAACATTACGGGCAGAAGAAACCTCTAATGATATGTATGGTAGTGTTGACTTGGTTACCGATAAGCTTGAACGTCAAATTCGGAAGTACAAAACGAAGGTTAATCGGAAGTCCCGTGAGAAGGGCTTTAAGAACCTAGAATTTGTTCCGGGAGACGATGATTCTACTAGCACTGATGATCTGAAGATTGTTCGGACCAAGCAAGTTTCCTTGAAACCAATGGATCCTGAAGAAGCGGTTCTACAAATGGATATGCTAGGACACGATTTCTTTGTTTTCCAAGATGCCGAGACTAATGGCACGAGTATTGTTTATCGTCGGAAAGATGGCCGTTACGGTCTAATTGAGGCTGAATAAAAAAGACGGTTAAATGGGTTGCTTTGACTTATTTTGTAGAGGGGATTATGGTGATTTGCCGTGATCCCTTTTGTGTTTATAATGCTCAATCAGTTTAGTTTTCAAACTATTGTGAACGTGGTAGAATTACATAAGTTAGAATGAAAGTATAATTGGCTTGAGTAGCACTTTTTTAATTATTTTTAGCTCGAGCTAGTGAATTAGGAAGGACGCTTTTATGGCCAATATTTTAAAAAAATGGATTGAAAGTGACCGCCGTGAATTGCGACGGATTGATAAAATTGCGAATAAAGTTGAAGCATATGCAAAACCGATGGCGGCAATGACTGATGACCAGCTGAAGGCCAAGACTCCTGAATTCCGTCAACGTTACCAAAAGGGTGAATCGTTAGATGATTTGCTGCCGGAAGCGTTTGCGGTTGCCCGAGAAGGAGCTAAACGAGTGTTGGGCCTCTACCCATTCCATGTTCAAATTATGGGTGGAATTGTTCTGCACGAAGGTAATATTGCTGAAATGAAGACTGGTGAAGGGAAGACCCTGACGGCAACCATGCCGGTTTATCTAAACTCCTTGTCTGGCAAAGGGGTTCACGTTATTACGGTCAATGAATACCTGTCAAAGCGTGATGCCACTGAAATGGGTCAGCTTTACAACTGGTTAGGTTGCAGTGTGGGCATCAACAATTCCGAGATGAGCCCTGATCAAAAACGTGAAGCCTACAAGGCCGATATCATGTATTCTACTAATAGTGAGATCGGGTTCGACTACTTACGTGATAACATGGCCGTCTATAAGGAAGACCAGGTTCAACGGGGATTGAATTATGCAATTGTCGATGAAGTTGATTCTATCTTGATTGATGAAGCCCGGACACCACTAATTATTTCTGGGCCGGGGACAGGAACGTCAAAGCTTTACAAGCAGACTGACCGGTTCGTTAAACAGCTTAAGGATAAGGTTGATTACAAAGTTGACCTTGAATCCAAGACTGTAGCCTTGACCGATGCCGGTATTCAAAAAGCTGAGAAATACTTTAACTTACAAAACCTGTATGACCCTCAAAACACGCCATTGACCCACCACTTGGATCAAGCATTGCGAGCCAATTACATCATGCACCGGGACAAGGATTACGTGGTTTCCGATGGTGAGGTCTTGATTGTTGATTCATTCACCGGTCGGGTAATGCAAGGCCGGCGCTTCTCCGATGGCCTTCACCAGGCAATTGAAGCCAAGGAAGGCGTCGAGATTCAGGAAGAGAACAAGACGATGGCTAATATCACCTACCAGAACCTCTTCCGAATGTATAACAAGTTAGCCGGGATGACAGGGACCGCTAAGACGGAGCAGGAAGAGTTCCGTGAAATTTACAACATGGAAACAATTACGATTCCGACTAACAAGCCGGTCATTCGAAAAGATGAACCAGATCTCTTGTACCCAACTCTTAAGAGTAAGTTTCACGCCGTTGTTCAACGAATCAAGAAGTTACACGCCAAGGGCCAACCGATCCTAGTCGGAACCGTGGCCGTTGAAACTTCTGAATACCTGTCCAAGTTATTGGATAAGGAGCATATTCCTCACGTGGTCTTAAACGCTAAGAACCACGCCAAGGAAGCTGAAATTATCAAGAACGCCGGTCAAAAGGGTGCCGTCACGATTGCCACCAACATGGCCGGACGGGGGACTGACATTAAGCTGGGCCCTGGTGTTCGAGAGCTTGGTGGTTTGGCCGTAATTGGGACCGAACGACACGAATCTCGGCGAATTGATAATCAGCTGCGTGGTCGTTCCGGTCGGCAAGGTGATCCGGGTATGTCCCAGTTCTACCTGTCACTAGAAGATGACCTGATGAAGCGGTTCGGTGGTGATCGAATTAAGAACTTCCTGAAACGGATGAAGGTTGAAGGTGATGATGCGGTCATCAAGAGTCGGTTCCTGACCCGTCAAGTAGAGTCTGCTCAGAAGCGGGTTGAAGGGAACAACTATGACTCACGGAAGAATGTTCTTCAGTATGATGATGTGATGCGTGAACAGCGTGAAATCATCTATAAGGAACGTCAACAAGTGATTACCGAGAAGAAATCGCTTAAGTGGGTTTTAATGCCAATCTTTAAGCGGACAATTCAGCGTGAAGTTGAACAGCATACGCTGGGTGAACAAAAAGACTGGGACCTGCAAGGAATTATTGACTTTGCTGAGGAAGTCCTTGTTAAGCCGAATACGATTACGGTGGCCGATCTGAAGGGAAAATCCAAGGATCAGATCATTGATTTCCTGATGGGTTATGCTAAAGCAGTCTATAAGGATAAGCAAAAGCAGCTTTATGACCCAGCTCAAATGTTGGAATTTGAAAAGGTTGTTCTCTTGCGGGTGGTCGATTCGCACTGGACTGATCACATTGATGTAATGGATCAGTTCCGACAATCGGTTGGTCTGCGAGGGTATGGGCAATTGAACCCATTGGTTGAATACCAGACGGCTGGTTATCATATGTTTGAACAGATGATTGCCGACATTGAGTACGAAACGACCCGGCTTTTCATGAAGTCCGAGATTCGGCAAAATGTTACCCGTTAAAATTAAATTAGTTAATTGCTATTAAATTTAGGTACGGCAGCAAGGTAACCCATGGCGGTACCGCTGCCGTCCATTTATTATGGAGGCTTTGTTGTGGAATTAAGTGAAGCAAAAAAACAAGTAGAAGCAATGCAACAAGATGTTGCCCGCTTCGGGAGGTCGCTTTGACCTCGATGCGCTAGACGAAAGCATCGCAGAAAATGAGCAAAAAATGGCCCAGCCGGATTTTTGGAACGACAATGAAGCGGCACAAAAGGTCATTAATGCTAACAATGAACTCAAGGGTAAGCGAGATACTTATGTCCACCTGCGTGACTCGATTGCTAACCTGCAAACCAACATTGAGCTTCTTGAAATGGGACCCGATGCCGACTTGCAGAAAGAATTTGACCAGTCCTTTACTAAGACTAAGAAGGCCTTGGAACAATACCGGCTCAACCAGTTATTAGATGGTGAATATGATGCAAAAAATGCCATTCTTGAAATTCACCCTGGTGCCGGGGGGACCGAAGCCCAGGACTGGGGGTCCATGCTCTTGCGGATGTATGTTCGCTGGGCCGAACAGCACGGCTTTAAGGTAGAGACGGCTAACTATGAGGCCGGTGATGAAGCTGGCATCAAGAGTGTGACCCTCTTGATTAAGGGGCATAACGCCTTTGGTTACCTGCGTAGTGAAAAAGGTGTTCACCGATTGGTCCGGATTTCACCGTTTGACGCGGCTGGTCGGCGTCACACCTCCTTTGCTTCGGTTGATGTAATGCCAGAACTAGATGAAAGTGTCAACATTAAGATTGATCCTTCTGACCTGCGGGTTGATACCTTCCGTTCTAGTGGAGCCGGTGGTCAGCATATTAACAAGACCGAATCAGCTGTTCGGATTACTCACATTCCAACCGGGATTGTTACTTCATCCCAGGCGGAACGTTCCCAGCTGCAAAACCGGGTGACTGCGATGAATATGCTGAAATCCAAGCTGTATGAACTGGAGGAAGAAAAGAAGGCCAAAAAGCGGGCCGAAATTGAAGGTGAACAGTTAGATATCGGCTGGGGATCCCAGATTCGTTCGTATGTCTTCCACCCGTATACTTTGGTTAAGGATAACCGAAGTGGCCATGAAACTCATGACATTCAATCGGTTATGGATGGGGATTTGGACCCTTTTATTAATGCCTACCTGCAGTGGAAACTGAGTCAAAAAAATCCGCAATAGGGTAATTGCGGTTAGCAAAAAAAGCAAGTAAGATTAAATTAAAAAGGAGATGGTGCCCATGCGTGAAAGTCGTCATCGTCGTTTGACCCGATCAGCTTCTGACCGGATCTTGGGAGGCGTTTTTGGTGGTATGGGGAAATACTTCCATATTTCACCAAATATTCTTCGGGTGATCTACGCTATTTTAACGATTTTGACCGCAGTCATGCCGGGAATAATTATCTACCTGATTTTATTGATCATTATCCCACCGGATCCTGCTCATCCGGGGATCATGGGGATCTTTCAAGCTTTCAATGACTTTAATCGGCAAATTAACCAGGATAACCATCATTCACAATCTCGTCGTCAGCTAAAGAACGTAGAAGAAAAAGATATTAAAAGAAACAGGCGATCATAATGGGATTTTGGAAGCGCGTATTAATTGATACTATTCTGTTCATTGCCCTTGCCGGTCTCTTTGCCGGGACGGGAATGTTCTATATTAGTAGTGCCTGGATTGCTTTATTGGCGAGCTTTATCTTGGCGATTCTTAATGTGCTGGTTAAACCGGTTTTAGTAATTTTGTCGTTACCGATCAATATCTTAACCCTCGGGTTGTTTAGTATCGTGATCAATGGCGTGATGCTTCAACTGACCTCGATGTTTGTTGGCTCGGACATGTTTCACTTCTCCTCTTTTTGGAGTGCGATGCTGATTGCCATCATTATGTCGATCTGCAACACCATTATTACTGATCATCAAGAAAATAGCTATTAAAGGAGTGAATAATTGTGCCAAGCCACGTTACGGTTCAAGAATTAGTTGATAAGGTCCGTTTGAGGGTCTTGCAAGGGAAAGAATATCTCGACCGGCCGATTACGACCAGTGATATTTCCCGACCGGCGCTGGAATTTGCTGGTTATTTTAAGCATTACCCGGCCTTGCGGATTCAATTATTGGGAATTACTGAAACCTCTTTTTCCAAGGACCTGACTCATGAAAAGATGGTTAAGTACATGACCAAGATGTGTACACCTCAGACGCCATGTTTTGTTATTTCTACTAACCTGCCAATTCCACCCGAACTAAAAAAGGCAGCGGCCGATGCTAACATTCCTATTCTGGGAACCCACTTAACCTCATCACAGATTCTTTCTAACATGACTTCTTACTTGTTAGGACGGCTTGCCCCCCGGAAGTCAATGCACGGTGTCCTGGTTGACATCAATGGGGTTGGTGTCTTGATTACCGGTGATTCTGGGGTAGGGAAGAGTGAAACCGCTTTGGAATTAGTCCGACGGGGTCACCGGTTGGTTGCCGATGACCGGGTGGAAGTCTATGCCCGGGATGAACAAACCTTGATTGGAACGGCACCGGCGATCTTAAAACACCTGATGGAAATTCGGGGAATCGGAATTATTGATGTCTCGACGCTGTACGGGACTGGGGCGATTATGCCTGATGATAACATTAACCTGATCGTGCACCTTGAAACGTGGACACCAGATGTTAAGTTTGACCGGTTGGGTGACCGGGGTGATACCCAGACCATTCAGGGAGTTATCATTCCGAAGGTTTCAGTTCCGGTTAAGACTGGTCGAAACCTGGCAATTATCATCGAGTCCGCGGCAATGAACTACCGTGCCGAAACGATGGGTTATGACGCTACTAAGACCTTTGACCGTAATTTAAATAAGTTAATTAGGGAAAATTCTGCCCGTGATAGTAAGAAGAAGGATCAAAATTAATGGGAATGACACTAAAAGCGGCTCTTAACCCAATTGCCTTACAATTTGGTCCCTTTGAAATCCACTGGTATGGGGTGATCATTGCGACGGGGGTGATGTTAGCCCTTTGGTTAGCTGTCCGCGAAGGTCGAAGACAAGAAATCTCGGAGGACTATTTTTATGACTATCTCCTCTGGGCCTTACCAATTGCGATCATCTGCGCTCGACTTTACTATGTGACTTTTCAGTGGTCCTATTATGCTGCCCATCCTGGAGAAATTATTGCTATCTGGGACGGAGGAATTGCCATCTATGGGGCGATTATCGGTGGTTTTATCGTTCTTTACTTTTTGTGTCGGTCGCGGCACCTTTCATTTTGGCAGATGTTAGACGTGATTGCCCCGACGGTGATCCTGGCTCAGGGAATTGGCCGGTGGGGCAACTTTATGAACCAGGAAGCCTTTGGGGTAGTTACCACTCGGGCAGCCTTAGTGGCTCAGCATATTCCGGGTTGGATTATTCAACAGATGGATATTGGTGGTCATTATCGGGTACCAACCTTTTTGTACGAGTCACTTTGGGACCTGCTGGGCTTTGTCTTGCTGGTTAGCTTACGTCACCGCCGCCACCTATTTCGTCGTGGTGAAGTATTTTTAACCTATGTCATGTGGTATTCTTTCGGTCGTTTCTTTATTGAGGGAATGCGGACCGATAGTTTAATGCTTGGCAGTGTCATTCGTGTGTCGCAGTTGTTGTCACTAGTTTTCTTCATCGTTGCCTTAGGCTTACTAATTATTCGGCGACGACGAGGAACGGTTCCTTGGTATGAGCATTCAAAGTAGCATTTAATTAAGGAGAGATATTATGACTGAAAAAATAGCAGTACTCGGTGCAGGTTCTTGGGGGAGTGTACTGGCAAACATGTTGGTAGAGAATGGCCATGATGTCCAACTTTGGTCACGTGACCAGACACAGGTTGACCAGTTGAATACTGACCATATCAACCCTGCTTACATGAAGAATTTTACTTATTCACCTGCTTTACAGGCTACAGCGGATATGAAGGCCGCCGTTACGGGTGCTGATGTTATTTTGATTGCGATTCCGACTAAGGGCTTGCGGGAAGTTTCACATAAGCTCAACGCTGTGTTGGCTGAACTTAACCAACAGTCCTTGATTGTTCATGCTACCAAGGGATTGGAGCAAAACACCTATAAGCGGCCATCTGAGATGATTAGAGAAGAAGTTGCTCCTGAACATTGTCGCGATGTGGTAGTACTATCCGGGCCGAGTCATGCCGAATCCGTCGCGATCAAGGATATGACTGCTGTTACTGCAGCCTGTGCTAACTTGGCTGATGCAGAAAAGGTCCAACGGCTCTTTAGTAACCACTATTTCCGGATTTATACTAATAATGACGTGATCGGGGTCGAATTTGGTGGTGCTTTAAAGAACATCATTGCCATTGGTGCCGGTGCCTTACAAGGCCTCGGTTATCATGACAATGCCCGGGCGGCCTTGATTACCCGGGGCCTGGCAGAAATTCGGCGTCTTGGCGTAGCTTTTGGCGCCAATCCAATGACCTTCATTGGCCTGTCTGGGGTTGGGGACCTAATCGTTACCGCTACCAGTAAAAACTCACGGAATTGGCGAGCCGGTTACCAACTTGGTCAAGGCCAAGCCCTGGATGACGTGATCAAGAACATGGGAATGGTAATCGAAGGAGTTTATACTACTAAGGCTGCCTATGAACTGAGTAAAAAGCGCCAGGTAAAAATGCCAATCACTGATGCCTTGTACCGAGTTCTTTACCAGGGTGAAAGCATTAAAACCGCAATTTCTCAACTGATGAATCGAGATCTGACCTCTGAAGTGGAATAAATATGGTAAAATACAATCGGACCTTTTTAAGAGAGATTGAAATTATGGAAAGGACTTTTAGTTATGAGACGTGTTAGAAAGGCAATCATTCCGGCGGCCGGCTTGGGGACTCGTTTCCTCCCAGCAACCAAGGCTTTAGCTAAGGAAATGCTGCCAATTGTTGATAAACCAACTATTCAGTTTATTGTTGAGGAAGCTCGTAAGTCTGGTATCGAAGACATTGTGGTTGTTGATGGTAAGAATAAACGTTCCATCGAAGATCACTTTGACTCTAATCCTGAATTGGAAGATAATCTGCGGGCAAAGCACAAGAACGAGATGTTGAAGTTGGTCGAAGAGACTACCGACATCAACATTTACTTTATTCGGCAGTCCCACCCGCGTGGCCTCGGGGATGCGGTTTTAACTGCTCGGGACTTCATCGGTGACGAACCATTTGTCGTAATGCTTGGTGATGACTTGAACAACATCAACAACACCGGTGAACCGTTGACTAAGCAATTAATTGAAAGCTATCAGCAGACGGGTGCTTCTACCCTGGCTGTTATGCGGGTACCACATAAAGACACTGCTAAGTATGGTGTAATTAACCCCAGCAGGGAAGTTACTCCAGGCCTTTACAACGTGACGAGTTTTGTTGAAAAACCAGCCCCGAAGGATGCTCCAAGTGACCTGGCGATCATTGGTCGTTACGTCTTTACTCCAGAAATCTTTGATGTTTTGGCTAAGACTAAGCCAGGCAAAGGCAACGAAATCCAGCTGACTGACGCCATTGATACCCTGAACCAAACACAACGGGTCTTTGCTCGGGAATACAAGGGTGATCGTTACGACGTTGGTAATAAGTTTGGTTGGGTTAAGACCAACATTGAATATGGCTTGCGTCACCCCCAGGTTAAGGATGAGTTGCGCACTTATATCAAACAGCTTGGCGCTAAATTGACAGCTGAAGATAAAAAGAACAGTAAAAAATAATTAAAATAAAAAAGAATCAGTTGTTTATTTGCTGATTCTTTTTTATTGCACTTTCACTTGTAAAAAGTAAGCATATCTATAGACAAGTGAATTATTAGTGGGTATGATAATCATTAAATTGATAGAGGGAGGATTACGAATGGCAGAAGAAAAGCATTATGACGTTGTGGTGATTGGTGCGGGGCCCGGTGGCTTAACCGCGGCAATGTATGCTTCTCGAGCGAATCTGTCGGTATTAATACTCGATCGAGGAATCTATGGAGGCAACTTAAATAATACTGCAACCATTGAAAACTATACTGGCTTTAAGAACGTAAAGGGACCGGACCTGGCCAAAAAAATGTATGAAGGGGCGACCCAGTTTGGGGCCCAGTATGCTTATGGAACAGTCACTAAACTAGAAGATCAGGGTCAAACTAAAGAGGTAACTACTGATATGGGTGATACCTTTATTGCTAAGGCGGTTGTGATCGCCACCGGTTCTGGCCAACGCCACTTGAATGTTCCAGGTGAGGAAGAATTTAGTGGCAAGGGTGTTTCCTATTGTGCCGTTTGTGACGGAGCCTTCTTTAAGGGCCTGCATTTGATTGTTGTTGGTGGTGGTGATTCAGCTGTTGAAGAAGGAATGTATTTAACCCAATTGGCTAGCAAGGTTACCGTCCTAGTGCGGAGTAATAAACTGCGTGCTCAACCAATGATGCAGGAAGAGGCCAAGCAAAACCAGAAAATGGAATTTATTTTTAACACCAGCATAACCGAAATCGTTGGTAATAAAGTTAAAGTGACCGGGGTTAAGACTCATAACAACCAGACCGGTGAAGACGGTGAGATGGCGGCCGATGGGATCTTTATTTATGTTGGTTCTTACCCGATGACTAAACCTTTCCAAAACTTGGGAATTTTAGATGATCAGGGCTGGGTAAAGACCGATAATCTGATGAAGACTAAAGTACCGGGAATCTTTGCGATTGGGGATGTTCGGGAAACCCCATTACGTCAGATTGCAACGGCGGTTGGTGATGGTGCTATCGCTGGTCAACAGGTCTACCAATACGTTAGTGGATTAAAATAATGTTTTAAAAGGTACTTCATGTGAAAGTACCCTTTTGTTTTCAGGTAAAACTTTAGTAAAAATTAAGGTAAAAAGCGGCAGGGTTCAGTGAATTGCGGTATACTAAAAGGTAGAAAAGAGCAAAGGAGTCTTCACTGTGAGTTGGAAAGATACTTACCAAGTATGGAAGAAACAGACTAATCTCGATCCAAAGCTGAAGCAGGAATTAGACGCAATGACCGATGATAAG
>NZ_JBFLGB010000029.1:0-20474 GCF_041859915.1 Limosilactobacillus sp. | reverse complement strand
AGTTAAGCCAATCTTGTTGGGCAAGCGCGCTGATATTGAAAAGACGGCTAATGATAACAATTTTGACATTGCTGGTCTTAAGATCATTGACCCGGCCGAATACCCAGCAGCGGACAAGAAGGCAATGTTCGACTCCCTACTAGAACGGCGGAAGAACAAGAACACACCGGACCAGGTTAAGAAGATGCTGGAAGACATTTCTTACTTTGGAACGATGTTAGTTTACATGGGTAAGGCCGACGGGATGGTTTCTGGAGCCGTTCATTCTACCGGCTCTACCGTTCGACCAGCCCTTCAGATTATAAAGACCGAGCCTGGTGTTCGGCGGATCAGTGGTGCCTTCTTGATGCTCAAGGGTGACCAACGCTACATCTTTGCTGATTGTGCCATCAACATCGAACTGGATGCACCAACAATGGCTGAAGTAGCGGTTCAAAGTGCTAAGACCGCTAAGCTCTTTGGCATTGACCCTAAGGTAGCCTTACTAAGCTTCTCTACTAAGGGTTCTGCCAAGGGCGACATGGTTACTAAGGTGGCTGATGCTACGGCGAAGGTTCACGAGATGGACCCAGACTTGCCAGCTGACGGTGAGTTACAATTTGATGCCGCCTTTGTTCCAGAAGTTGGTGCTCTGAAAGCGCCAGGTTCTAAGGTAGCTGGTCATGCTAACGTCTTTATCTTCCCAAGCTTGGAAGCCGGTAACATCGGTTACAAGATTGCACAACGGTTTGGTGGCTTTACTGCCGTTGGCCCAATCCTTCAAGGCCTGAATGCTCCAATTGCCGACCTGTCACGGGGTTGCAATGTAGACGATGTTTATAAGGTTGCTATGATTACGGCTGCCCGAGCATTATAAGATTGACTGAATAAAAAATGTGGGAATCCACTTTATAATGGGTTCCCACATTTTTTATTTTTCGAGCCAAAGTCGTGGACCGTCACAATGTAGTTTTCCGAGTTGAGCTTGGTTGGGAGCGATCATCAACAGAGAATCAAGATCGATGAAATGAACATTGCGGTGAGCATTGGCAAAGGCAACCGCGGCGGCAATACTGGTGGGCGCTTCGATCATGCAGCCCACCATACAGGGAATACCGGCCGTTGCGCAAAGCTGGTTGATAATGGTTGCTGCATGCAATCCTCCACTTTTCATTAACTTAATATTGATGTAATCTGCCGCATGTAGTGTGATTACTCGTAATGCTTCTTGAGGTGAAAAGACACTTTCGTCCAGCATAATTGGAATAGGACTAACTTGGCGTAATTGTGCCAGGCTGGTTAACTGATTAGCTGGTAAAGGTTGTTCAAGAAAGGCTGGATGAAGGTCAGCCAGTTCAAAATAATGGATTGCCTGCAGTGCTTGTTTGTATGACCATCCTTGGTTAACGTCAAGCCGGAGATTAATTTGGGGACCAACCGCTGTTGCAATTGCTCGGACCGTGGCCACGTCTTCGATCACAGCTTGATTGCCAATTTTAATTTTAAGTGCAGTAAAGCCAGCCTTGACTAGGCTTTGTGCTTCAGTAACCATTTGTTTACGAGGGCCAATGCTAATGGTATAGTCGGTAGTCATTGATTGCTTAGCACCACCAAGTAGTTGGGTAAGGGGAACTTGGTAGCGTTGGCTTAGTAAGTCATGAATGGCAATATCGGCAGCGGCTTTAGCCGGGGTATTACCGACCACACAATGAGTTAATTTGTTGAATAAAGGTTCTAATTGAGTAAGAGTTTGGCCGATCATCTGTGGACCGATGAGTTGGTCAAGGACGAGTTTGAGACTGGTAAGGTTGTCGCCAGTCACAACTGGATTTGGGGTAGCCGTGCCAGTACCAACCAGGCCATTTTTCAAGAAAAGTTGCAATTGAACCGCTTCGATTGCCTTAACAGTGTGTAGGTGGGTAACAAAAGGCCGCTTGAGAGGAATCGTAATTGGTTGGGTAGTGAATTTAACGATGGTAAAATTATCCATTGAATAAAGCATCTCGATTCTATTTTTTCAATTTTAACACGATTGATTTGATAGAATGATGAAAAAGAGTGTGAGAAAAGTGAGATTGCAGCGCTGGCTTATTTTAATTATTGCCTTGCTCGTTGGTGGTTACCTGATTGGTAATGGTGATGTCCAGGCGAGTCGTAACGCAGTCAACCAGGCTTTACAGCAAAATTTAACCCAAGTACGAACCTATGCCGACAGTGATCCTGGTAACTATGGTTATGCCAAATTTATTCAACGCCTCTACTATTGTGGTGGAAACCACTGCTTAGTTCAGACTAGTCCAGAGTTTAGACGTCTTCACCCAGCCGATCGGACTAATGTGGTTAACCAAACTCAAGCTTTAGCTAAGATGGTGCTTGTTGATCAGGGGGCCTGTACAAGCAGACAGGTTCGTGCGGGCCTGCAGCTAACGATTAAAATTGGTTGCCAGACTGTGGGCTATTCGCAGGTTAATCACCATTATCGTTACCATTGGCTTTGTCATAACAAGGCCGGTAAGTTAAAATAAGGCTAGTAATTAAAAGTGAGGGAGCAAGTAAAATGAAGAAGTTAACTTTAACGAGTCGCAATAAGACGATTGCCCTAGGTGAAAAGATTGGCCGATTACTCAAGGCCGGGGATGTGCTGGTCTTAGATGGCGATCTTGGTGCCGGTAAGACGACTTTTACCAAGGGTTTGGCTAAGGGTTTAGATATTCCGGATTTGATTAAGAGTCCTACCTTTACAATCATTCGTGAGTACCAAGATGGCCGCTTGCCGCTTTATCACATGGATGCTTACCGTCTTGAAAATGGTGGAGCTGAGGACCTTGGACTAGAAGAATACTTTGATAGCGATGGGGTCAGCGTGGTCGAATGGGCTCAATTCGTAGCGGATGAGCTACCAGATGACTTTTTAGCGATTCATTTTAAACGAACCGATGATGAGAATACCCGAGTGTTGGAATTTGAACCTCATGGCCACCATTTCACTAAATTAATTAACCAGGTGGTTGGTTAATGGCGGCTGAAGTTAAACTTAAATTGGCAACGGCAGATGATGCGGCGGCGGTATTGCAATTCTTGCGTCAAGCAGCGACAGAAAGCGACGCGGTAACGATTCCCCACCTTAATGAAGTTACCGTTGACCAGGAACGGCAAAACATTAACTTAATCAACCAGTTTGATGATTGTGTAATAATGCTAGCAATGCTGGATGGACAACCGATCGGCATCGTGACGGTAATGGTGTTGGAAAAAGAGCCAACAGCTGGGGAACTCGGCGTGGTAGTTGCTAAGCAATACTGGCGTAACGGGATTGGTCGTCTATTGGTTGAAGAAGCTGAGTACTGGTTTGAAAATTACAGTACTCTAAAATCGCTGGTATTAACGGTATTTACTACTAATTTACCAGCCATTAAACTGTATCAACGTTGTCATTTTATCCAAACCGGTACGACGACAGAAGAAGGACGCCCAGCATTGGTGATGGAATACCAACCAAGTAAATGATTATATCAAAATGGCACCTGGCCCAATAAGAAGGTTAGGTGTCGTTTGTTTACTTAGCAAGATGATAGATAATAATTTGTTGCTCAAACCAATAGTGACTAGAGTGACGATTATTACGGATAAATGGATAACGGGCCAAGACAGAGCGTAAATTACGTAGCCCTAAGCCGTGTTGATTGTTATTTAGGAAAATATTCGAGTGGTCATTGAGCTTTTGTAGATTGATTTGTTCTTTTTTAGTGGAATTACCAATAATTAATATTTGATTATGATGCTGGTCTTCAAAAAAACTAAGGTCAATTCGTGGTTTGGTAGATTGTTTGGCTGCTTTGATAGCATTGTCTAGCAAGATTGAAATGATACGTAACATATCGGTCATTTGAACATGATCGTCAAGCTTAATCGGTCGTTCTACCTCAATGTCAGCGTGAATATTATCATTAGTTGCTTGAAGAATTTTACTGTAAATGAGGCTTTTAATGGCGACATCTTTAACGTTTACTAATCGACCAAGGACACTGTTTCGTAACTCGACATTTGAGTTAGTAGGGATGACTACCTGATGAAAAATATTAGTAATTTGATTGATGTTTTTGTTTTCAACGGCGTCACTAAGACTGAGTAAGATGTTTTTGTAGTCATGCCGGAAGCGACGAAGTTCATCATACATAGCCTCAATATGACTGGTATATTGGGTTAAGTTACTAAGTTCAAGTTGTTGGTTTTGAATAGTTAACTGGTCGGTAATAATCTTAGTTGGTATCGCAATTGTTAACCCCATAATGATTAATGCTCCAACCATAAGCAAAGCAAAAATGGTATTAGGAACTCTGATAATGATTTCAAGTTGGGCAAGCAGAGCAGTTAACAGGGCCATGTTAGCAAAGTTGATTAGCCAAGCGTAGAGAGGTCGGTAATTGATAACGACCCGGCAGTAGTTGGTAATAGTTTTTTGGCAAATCTTATTAACTAAGCAAAAAATAAGTAAACTAAGAAGAGTAATCAATGTATAATTAATAATATTACCAATAAGAGCGCGAATGTAAAAATTAAATATGAGTGGAAATAAATTTTCGTAAATTAATAGTAGCCAGTACTTTATATAAGTTAACATAGTGATCACGAAAGTTAACGCGAAAGCAATCGTGTTAAAATTGAGGCTTTTTCGATATCCCCAATAATAAGTGATTAATGTACCGACCAGAATGAAGAGCAAAGTGGTGACCGTGCTTGCTTGAACGTATACGGCAAGGATAATTAAAATGGCTTGGATCGGCCAAGTTAAGTGTCGCCGGAGTAATCGTTGCATAGCAAAAATATAAGTCCAACCAAGGAACAGATAGGCACAAATTAAAGCAATTACACCAATTGGGTAATGATTATCAAGGGTGACCGAGAGTGTTCTGAAAAATAGCATAATGGTAAGACCTCACTCAAAAGGATGTGGAAATGAAATGACTGAAGAGAAAATAAAAAATAGACATGTAAAAGGAATTATATGTCCGCATTGTGGAACCGTTAATCCTAATGATCAGCAGTTTTGCCTCAATTGTGGGCAAAAATTACCCAAAGCAACTGTTGAACCGACACTACGAATAAGGCACCCTAAAAAGAAAAGAAGACAAAAAATTATTGTCACTATTTTAGCGTTATTGATTATTAGTGGACTGGCCGCTTATGGCATAAAAAAGCATAATGATGCTAACAATATGGGGATGACTTATTATAAATGGACTTACCTTAATAAAAACAAGCATCCTGTTAGGACGGATTATTATGTTTCTTATGCACCATCGTGGAAATCTTCGGGTTACGTATATATGTTGACTTATCCTAATAAAAAATTGGCCGTAAAAGCAACACCACAGTCTTTTATGCGTATTTATCACCGGCAGTCTTCCCGGCGAATAAAGTTTCGCACATCTGATCATAAAGAGGGACGGACTGGAACCTTTACCTTCAGCGACCATCGAGTGGTTAAGTATACAGAAAAAGGGTTCAAAGCTAGTGATAGCCACAATCCTCAGGTTAAATATTGGAGAGCCAGTGGTGAAAAACTTAAGAAATAGTAATTTTTTTAAGCAATTGTCGCAGGCGTAATCGACTAGCCGGGCAAGTTGCTCCGTTGAAGAAGGTGACGGTATTTTTATGGGTGTTAATTGTTTGGACTTGTTGAGGATTAATTAAAAAGCTCCGATGAATTCTAAAAAAGCGGGGATCCATTTTTTCAATTTCATGAAGATTGTAATTGATCTGTTGTTGTTGGTTGTCAACAGTATTTAGAATGGACGAATGAGAATTAGAAGCATTAGATTCAAAGAAATTGATGGTTGTGAAATCAATACTGACGATATTTGAATAATCTTTAAATCTAAATGGTTGTTCTCTCGTTTTATGATTAGCCTTACTGTGGACATAATTAATATCCTTTTCTAATTCGGCTTGAATATTCCCTAAATCTTTAGCAATAAAATCTAAAGCGCTAATCCGGTATTTATAAGTTTGATAAAGGAATTCGTCGTGAATGGTAATAAAGACGATACTGGCTAATTGGTCATGATTGCGAATTACTTGGCTCATCTTCAGCCCAGCTCTTTTATCACCGTTAATTTCTAAGTCGATAATATATAAATTATGGGTATTTGGTTGAAAAAGTTGGCGCACCATAGCTGGCAATTCTGAAAATGTTCGTACCGTTATTGCTAGGTGCTGCTTTTGGCAGATTTGTTCAACATATTCTTTAATTTGTTGTTGCTGAACGTAGTCATCTTCTAGAATTTCGACATTGAGCATTTTAATCCCCCATAATGTAAGTATTTAGGACCAATATAGCATGAATAAATTATGGGTGAAAAGAGAAGTCTCATTGCTATTGCTGAACACTGAAAAAATAAGAACGAAACTGAAAATAATCACTTTGATTTAGTCATTCAATGATATAAAATTAATTAGTGTTTTTGGTATTTGAGAACAAATAAAAAATCGGTGAGAAATTCCTTCTCACCGACTTTTTGTTAACCGACCATATTAATGAAAGGCTTAATTTGTTGATCACCAAAGTGCTGGTCCTGGTAAAGAAGAATGTTGGCGCAAGCTTGGGCATCATCAAGCGCATTATGGTGGTGATGCAGGTCGATGTTGAGGGCATCACAGACGGTATTGAGCTTATAATTGGTTAATCCCGGAAGTAAGTGGCGACTGGAGCGGACTGTATCAAGAGTTAGGTAAGCGGGTGGCTCGATGTCATAGTGTTCTAGGGTACTTTTAAGGACACCGTTATCAAATTGATTATTGTGGGCAATCACCAGTTGATTAGGGGTATAGAAAGGCTTGATATGCTGCCAAACGGCTGGAAAATCAGGCGCACCCTGGACATCGTGTGCGTGGATGCCATGAATTTTAACATTACGCCAAAAGAAATCAGTGTGTGGATTGATCAAGGTGTAGAATTCGTCAGCAACTTGATTGTTGCGAACGATTGTCAAGGCTAGGGAACAGGCACTATCCCGCTTGCCGTTAGCAGTTTCAAAATCCATTGCGATGAAGTTCATGGTGAATTCTCCTTTGAAAAGTTCTAATTATTAGTAATTTTAACGGTGATTAATCGTTTTCGCAAAAGTTCTGCTAAAATCATGATACAATTATTGGCAGAGTCAAAATTATGGATAAGAAAAGGAAGGCTTGCTAAAGAATGGCTAACTTAATAACTGAATTCCCAGAGATTGATATTAAACAAGATGAACCGTTAATGAATTATACCTATACCCATACGGGAGGGCCGGCAGATTGGTTGGCCTTCCCTGAAAGTGTAGACCAGGTTAAGCAACTGGTCGACTACGTTCGGGAACATCAGATGCCATTAACAGTATTGGGAAATGCCAGCAACTTAATTGTCCGTGATGGTGGAATCAATGGGTTGACCATTATCCTGACCCGGTTGAATAAGATTACGGTTAAGGGTAACCAAGTTACTGCTCAGGCCGGAGCTTCTTATATTGATACAACGATTGCGGCTCGAGACCATAGCCTGACAGGAATTGAATTTGCGGCTGGTATTCCTGGCAGCATTGGTGGAGCCATTTTCATGAACGCAGGCGCTTATGGTGGTGAAACCCAGTTTGTAGTTACTGATGCGACAGTGATGCTGCCAGACGGCACGATTAAGCATTTTGATAACCAGGGCCTTGATTTTGGCTATCGGCACAGTTGTGTTCAGGATAATCATGGAGTGGTATTGGATGCTACCTTTACTTTGAAGCCTGGAAAATTTGCGGAAATTAAAGCTAAGATGGATGACTTAAATGAACGCCGGGCCGCCAAGCAGCCACTAGATCTTCCATCCTGTGGAAGTGTCTTCAAACGGCCGAAGGGTTATTATGCTGGTAAGTTGATCCATGATGCTGGCCTTCAGGGCTATACGCATGGCGGTGCCCAGGTTTCTACTAAACATGCTGGTTTCATCGTTAATATTAATCATGGGACGGCGGCAGATTATGTAGCCGTTATTCACCATGTTCAAAAGACGGTTAAAGAAAAATTTGGTGTTGATTTGGAGACCGAAGTGCGGATTATTGGGCGAAACTAAGGAACAAAATGGGGAAGTTAATTCTCCATTTTTCTTATTATCATAAAACGTTTTACGTTTTGCCAGATAAGGCTTTGTAATCGCTTTATGGGTATGCTAAAATGAATATGTTATAAAAATTCGGTATATAAGGAGAATTAAGATGAGCAAAAAAGTAGTTGTATTAGGTAGTATTAATGTGGACACAACCTACCATGTTGAAAGATTCCCTCAGCCAGGAGAAACCATTTCTGCCAAGAGTAAGAGTTCTGCACCTGGTGGAAAGGGTGCTAACCAAGCTGTTGCGGCTGCTCGTTCTGGTGCCAAGACGTTTTTCATCGGGGCGGTTGGTTCTGACAGTGAAGGTAAATATATGTTAGAAGCCCTGAAAGACAATGATATTGATGTACGTCACGTTGTAGTTGACAAGTATCATGGTACTGGTTCTGCAGCGGTAACGCTGGATGCAAATGGTCAAAATGACATCATGATTTATGGCGGTGCTAACCAGGCGATGACCACGGACCTAGTTAAGAATATCGATGATATCTTGGATGATGCCGACTTTTTGATCAGTCAATTTGAAACCCCTCAGGAGGTAACCTTGGCAGCCTTTAAGAAGGCCAAGGCTCACAATGTTACCACGATCTTAAACCCAGCTCCGGCGCACAAGATCATTCCAGAACTACTGAATTACACTGATGTTATTACGCCGAACGAGAGTGAATGTGCCCTCCTAACTGGTATTAAGATTACTGATGAGGCTTCAATGCTTAAGAGTGCCGATTATTTCCGTGCACGGGGAGTCAAGCACCTGCTAATTACCCTAGGGTCTAAGGGAGTTTATTATGCTTGTCCTGGTGATAAACACGGCTTGGTACCGGCATTTAAGGTTCATGCTGTTGATACGACGGCTGCTGGTGATACCTTTATCGGTGCACTTGCTTCACAGTTAGCAAATGATCTCTCTAATGTTACTGATGCATTGGTTTATGCTCAACGTGCTTCTAGCTTGACTGTTCAAGGAATGGGAGCAATGCCATCTATTCCAACAGCTGATAAGGTCAAGGCTGCTTTAGCTGAAAAGTAATATCTATATTAAATTAAGGAAGCCCATTCCTGCTTGGAAATGAGCTTCCTTATTTAATTTGGGCAAATTTTCGGCAAACCCTTATCAACCAGTCTACTAATAATTGAAGAATGGTGATAATAATGGTAAAGACTAGCATTTTAGGACGCCAAATTCCATAGAGTTGACGGAGAAACCAAGAGGGAGTAAAGAGTAGGTAGATTGAATGTAGTCGTAAGAAACGACCAATGTAGATGCCAACGCTAGCAAGGTACATGAAGACGATGATCCAGACAAACTGAATTTCTAAATGGTGCGGAGTAGTTAACTGGGTTAATTGGTGAGCAACGCGTTCTAGAGTGACGGTTCCAATTAAAAGACAGGCAAGAGCGCAGGTTATCATAATAGCAAAAGTTAACCAAATCTGGGGATCAGAACGAAGAATTCCATTAATATTTGTGTGGGGGTGAAGCCAAGAAAGGTGAAAAAGGTCGGTCATTACGTACGGAGCATTGGGATAAAAGATTAGCCAGATTATTAATAGTAGCCAAAAAGCCAAGGCCCGGCGATCGTTGAAATGTCGTAATTGAAAGCTTAATTCAATTGGGACGTAGCCGAGAAAAACGTTAAAGGCCATAAAATCATACGGGGCTTTCATGAAAAGCTTTAATAGAATGATTAATCCCCAGAAGAAAAGACGAATTTGCCAAGTTGGTGAAAGCCGTTTGGTCATCACAATGCCTCCTTGTTTGAAATAATTAAAACCATGATAACAAATATTAATGAAATAAGTGTGATACTTTTTCTAGCGCTAAAAAATGATATAATATGAGCGTGAATTTAGAGGATGGTGAATGCGATGCAATTTATAACTTCGCTCTTGACGTGGCAAAATCTGATTCACCTGATTGATATCCTAGTTATTTGGTTTTTAATTTATGAACTATTACTTTTGATTCGTGGAACCCGGGCTGTTCAACTTTTCCGTGGGATCCTGATCATTATTTTAGTTAAGGTAATTTCCTGGTATGCGGGTCTTAATACCGTTTCCTGGGTGATGGACCAGATTATCAATTGGGGTGTGATTGCCATCGTGATCATATTCCAGCCCGAGATTCGACGAGGATTGGAACATCTAGGGCGTGGTACCTTTTTAAGTCATAACCAGTCAACTAACGAAGCAGAAGAAGAAACGATTAAACAACTTGATCAAGCAATTCAATATATGTCGAAGCGTCGTATTGGGGCACTGATTAGCATTCAAATGAAGACGGGCTTGGAAGAGTATATTGAAACGGGAATCCCGCTCGATGCTGATATCTCTGGAGCCTTGTTGATTAACACCTTTATTCCTAATACACCCTTACACGACGGGGCGGTGATTATTAAGAATAACCGAATTGCGGTAGCGGCAGCTTACCTGCCCCTATCGGACAGTAAGTTGATCCCTAAGGAATTAGGGACCCGTCACCGGGCCGCGGTTGGGATCAGTGAGGTGACGGATGCACTGACAATTGTCGTCTCCGAGGAAACGGGCGAAGTTTCAATTACCAAAGATAATGAGCTACTTCGCAATATGTCCCAGAACGATTACCTAAAGTTCCTGCGTTCACAGTTGTGTACACATGAACCAGCTCACGAAAACATCCTCACGCGAATTTACTCGCTTTTTGTAGGACATGGGGGTGGTCGGCATGGACAATAATAAGAGCTTCTTTAGCCGTAAATGGGTGTTACGGCTCTCATCATTAATCCTGGCATTGATGCTTTTTGCTTATGTTAATGGTAGTAAAAATGGCTTTCTACGGCAGACCACTCGCGGCAGCAATGAAAATAGTGCTTTAATGTCTGATAAATCAGCTACGATTCGGATGCCACTTGATATTACGGTTGATAATTCGAAATACGTGGTGACCGGCTATCCACAGTATGTTAAGGTCCGAATTACCGGACCGTCTGCTTTAGTTACGACGACGACTAATACGCAGAACTTTAAAGTTTACACAGACCTTAGTAAACTAACTCCGGGCCGCCACCAAGTCCCAATTAAGACTAGTGGTTTAAATTCGGAATTAAAAGCAGAAGTGTTACCGAAAAATATCAATGTCCGTATTCAGCCACGGCGGACAATCAGTATGAAAGTCATGGTGCGGGTAAACGCTCGTAACCTTGATGATAATTATCAGGCTGGTCGTGGCCACGCAGATGTTAACACGGTTCAGGTAACCGGTGCTCAGGATCAAGTAGCACGCGTTGACCGCATTGTGGCCTACGTGGTAGTTCCACGGGATGCTAAGAGTACTCTGCAACGGCAGGTTACCTTGCAAGCGGTGGATAAGAATGGTCAGATCCTGAATGTTGCTATCGTGCCGACCACGACAAACGTGACCGTGCCAATTAATGCTAGGAAAGATAATGACGAGAGCAATGCAACAAACAGTAGCTCAGCTGATTCTTCTAGCACGGGAGGAACTGCTACTAGTTCTTCTAACAAGAAAAAGGTGCAAACAGGGTCATCAAGTAGTAGCATAAGTAGTAATACGAATGATAATACTAGCTCGGCAGAGTCGAGTAGTAGTCAATCTTAAAGAATAGGAGTATATCGATGAAACTTAAGTATTTTGGTACCGACGGTGTTCGGGGTGTTGCAAATGAAGATTTGAGTCCGGAATTAGCCTTTCGGGTTGGTCGTGCGGGTGGTTATGTTTTAACCCGTCATTCTGATCGTCAGCAGCCCCAAGTCTTGGTAGCTCGGGATACCCGAATTTCTGGACAAATGTTAGAAAATGCTTTGATTGCGGGATTGTTATCAGTAGGTATTGAGGTACTGCGTCTCGGTGTTGTAACGACTCCTGGCGTGGCTTACCTGGTACGTGCACAAGAAGCGGATGCCGGGGTGATGATCACCGCCAGTCATAATCCAATCAAATATAACGGGATCAAGTATTTTGGTGGGAACGGTTTTAAGTTGTCCGATGATCTAGAATACGAGATTGAGCAGCTTTTGGATGCCGATGAGGATAAACTGCCACGGCCGTCTGATAAGGGACTTGGTACAGTGGCCGATTATCATGAAGGGGCACTCAAATACACCTCCTTCTTGGAACAAACGGTTTCCACTGACCTATCGGGTCTCAAAATTGTGGTTGATGCAGCTAATGGTGCCACTAGTGGCTTTGTTTCAAATCTTTTTGCAGATATGAACGTTGATTTTGTAGCGATTAATGCTCAACCAGATGGCCTAAACACTAACCTTAATTGTGGTTCAACTCATCCGGCCGGCTTACAGAAGGCAGTCGTGGATAATCACGCAGACCTTGGTGTTGCTTTTGATGGTGACGGTGATCGTTGCATTGCTGTTGATAATGAAGGTAACATTGTTGATGGTGACAAGATTATGTACATCTGTGGTAAGTACATGGATGCTAAGGGAATGCTAAAGAAGGATACCGTGGTCACGACCGTGATGAGCAACCTCGGGATGTATAAGGCCTTGGCAGCACACGGGATGAAGAGCGTTAAGACTAAGGTCGGTGACCGCTACGTCGTTGAAGAAATGCTAAAGAACGGATATAATCTCGGTGGTGAACAATCCGGTCATATTATTTTCCTTGACCATAATACGACTGGTGACGGGATGCTAACGTCCTTACAATTGTTGTCCGTAGTTAAAGAAACCGGCAAGAGCTTAAAAGAATTAGCTAGTGATGTTCATACTTATCCTCAGGAACTGTTAAACATTAAGGTGGCCGATAAAATGGCCGCAATGGACAATCCAAAGCTGAAGGCAGTCATTGCTAAGGTGGAAGATAAGATGCACGGTGATGGTCGTGTCCTTGTTCGGCCAAGTGGGACTGAGCCACTGTTGCGGATTATGGCTGAGGCACCAAGTAAGGAATTAGTTCACCAATATGTGGAAGAAATTGGTGATGTTGCACGGGCAGAACTAGAAGTTAAATGATGTATTGTTTAACTGCTTAAAGCTACTGTAAAGCTTTCTAGTTTTTAGGTAAAAATGAGTAAAAATGGTTAACGGCAAAAGCGTTGACCATTTTTTTATTTTAGTTGTTGAAAACGACCTAGACCAATCGAGAACAATCAATTGACAATCGTTGGCAAAACTTGTACTATCTATAACAGTCGTACAAGATCACTAGGTGACCTTAGCGATCTATACCAATTTTAATTAAAGGATGGAAAATAAATTATGTGTGGAATTGTTGGTGTGACAGGAACAGATAAGACCCTGTCAATTTTAATCGATGGTTTAAAAAAGCTTGAATACCGTGGCTATGATTCTGCCGGTGTTTACGTTAATGATAATAATGGTCATGATTATCTAGTGAAGCGGCCTGGACGGATTAGTAATCTAGAAGCAGCTCTAACCACTGATGTTCACGGCCTGTCTGGGATTGGTCACACTCGTTGGGCTACTCACGGTGCACCGACCGAAGAAAATGCGCACCCCCAATATTCCCAAGATAATCGTTTTTACCTGGTTCACAATGGAGTCATTGAAAACTATGCGCAATTGAAGAAGGAGTACTTGGCAGGTGTTCACTTCACTAGTCAAACCGATACCGAAGTGATTGTTCAATTAGTCGATCATTTTGTTGTGCAAGACCATATGAGTACCGAAGCGGCGATGCTAAAAGTATTGCGGCTAATCAGTGCTGATTCCTCCTATGCTTTTGTAATGATTGACCGGGAAGACCCGGCAACCCTGTACGTGGCTAAGAACAAGAGTCCATTGCTGGTAGGCTTAGCTGATGGTTACAACATGGTGGGTTCAGATACCATGTCAATGATTAAGGAAACAAATAAGTTTATGGAAATTGATGATCATGAATTAGTAATTGTCAAGCCAGACCACGTCACTATCAAAGACTTTGATGGTAATGAAAAACACCGGGACAGTTTTACCGTTGACATGGACCCGAGTGCTGCTGATAAGGGGACTTACCCATTCTATATGTTAAAGGAAATTGATGAACAGCCAGCCGTAATGCGGCGCCTGGTTCAAAAGTACTTTGGCAATAGCGATGATCCACAGATCGATCCAAACCTGATTCAGGCAATGGCTGCGGCTGACCACCTTTATATTGTTGGTGCCGGGACTAGTTACCACGCTGGACTAGTTGGTGCACGGATTTTTGAACGGCTATGCAATATTCCAACTAGTGTTCATATTTCTTCGGAATTTGCATATGAACAACCACTGCTATCTAAGAAGCCATTCTTTATCTTCCTGAGCCAGAGTGGTGAAACGGCTGATAGTCGTCAGGTACTAGTTAATGTCAACAAACATCATTGGCCAAGTTTGACCATCACCAATGTTGATAAGTCCACCTTGTCACGTGAAGCTACCTTTACGGAACTGTTATATGCAGGACCAGAAATTGCCGTGGCTTCTACTAAAGCTTACACCGCCCAAATTGCCGTAGAAGCCATCTTAGCGAAGGCACTTGGTGAATATCTTGGCCAAAAAGCTGCTAAGGACTTTAACGTTAAACACCAATTAGGCCTGGTTGCTAACGGGATGCAATCGATTACTGACAGTAAGAAGAAGCTAGAAGAAATTGCTTCTCGTTACTTATCTAAGACTCGCAATGCTTTCTACATTGGCCGGGGAATTGACTGGAGCGTTTCTCTAGAGGCAGCTTTGAAGTTAAAGGAAATTTCCTATGTTCAGGCTGAAGGCTTTGCTTCTGGTGAATTAAAGCACGGGACTATTGCCCTGATTGAGAAGGGCACTCCGGTGATCGGCATTATTACCCAAGACCGGACTGCTGGTCTGACGCGGAGTAACTTGGATGAAACCAAGGCGCGTGGAGCTAATACAATTACAATTGTTTCTCGGCACCTCGCACAAGAAGATGACACGATTATTCTGCCAGAAGTCGACCATTACCTGACACCATTGTTGAGTGTTATTCCAGCTCAATTATTGGCGTACTACACCAGTTTAGGTAAAGGCCTGGATGTGGATAAACCGCGGAATTTAGCTAAATCAGTTACTGTTCAATAAAATTTTTAAAAAGCAGGTTGCGTTAATGACGTAACCTGCTTTTTAACTTTCAATTGATAAATGTCAAAAAGTTTAAACTTATTGTTGACATCACAAGGTGAAAACGCTATCATAATAATTGCAAGGTATTAAGTATTTACCTTCTAATCAATTCTCTTTCTCTCTTATGCCAATCATCGTCGTCCAGACGGTGATTTTTTAGTTTAAAGCCGCTATAATGTTTAGTGTTGATTGAAAGGGGCGAGTTGAATGGAAAAGCAACATCAAGTATTAACATTGATTGAAGAGATTACGCGCAATGATGGCAGTAAGTATTATGAAATTGGTAATATGGTCCACAATGGCCGGGCGGAACTAGCAGCCGAACGGGGATTTATTAAGGAAGTACGGATCTTGCAACTAAACATTCCTCATTCTAAAAACGTTATTCGTTACGAAAATTTCATTAACTCGCATTACCAGATGCAAGATGAGTCGATGGATCATTGGGAAGAGTGGAAACGGACTCCCGAAATGGATAAGGTTGTCGATGAAATCTTAAAAGAAAACCATATTGGTTAATTATCAAAGACGGTGGTATTTAGTTACCCCGCCTATTTTTGAGCCAATAGATGAGAATTGACGTGGAGGAATTCGTTAACAATGAAGATGGTTGGAAGAAAACATCAGTATATTACAGGAATTGATGGGTTGCGAACACTAGCAGTGTTGGGAGTAATTATCTATCATTTATTGCCGAACGTATTACAGGGTGGTTATTTAGGAGTGCCTCTTTTTCTATTGATTTCAGGTTACTTTGTCACCTATCAGTTTAGTCAGCGGCTTGATTATCACCAGCATATCGATATTTGGCATTTTTACCATAAACGATTTAAACGTCTTTATCCCGTATTAATCGCAATGCTTTTTCTGACAACGGCCTATATTACTCTGTTTGCCCATGAATTATTGCATAATATCAGAATGATCATTATGACTAACCTCCTCTGGGTTTATAATTGGTGGGAAATTGGTCATGGACAGTCTTACTTTGACCAATTCGGCGGCGCTTCCCCCTTTACTCACTTATGGACATTAGGAGTGGAAGCACAATTTTATCTACTTTGGCCGTTAATTATAACCCTTCTATTTATGATCCTACGCAAGAAAAAGCTTGTTCGTCGAGTTATCTTATTGTTAGCTATCGCCTCAGCGGTTGAAATGGCTATCCTTTATGATCCTACTAACGTTAACCGGGTTTATTATGGGACCGATACCCGAGCCTTTTCGTTGTTGCTAGGTTCATGGTTGGGTTTGGCGTGGCCGCTTAATCGGTTAAATCCGCATCCACGAGAAAGCTTGCGTGGCCTCCTCAATATGGTGGGGATTATTATGACAATTTTGACGGTGGTGGGTTTCTTTACCCTTAATGGTCAATCTGCTTGGACCTACCACGGGGGAATGTTTTTCTACAGTGTTATCGGGCTATTACTGATGGCAACGATCCTTCATCCTGGGTCTAAGATGAACGATTGGTTTTCTAACTCATTCTTTCACTGGGTTGGTCAACGTTCCTATGGCATTTATGTTTATCAGTATCCAGTAATGGTATTTTATGAACGAATCGTCAAGGTTGGGGTGCATCCAATACTGAATTCTATTATTGAATTGGCGATTATCGGGCTGATCAGTGAAGCATCGTATCGTTACTGGGAACGGCCGTTAGCTTCGCAGCATTGGTCCGCTTTAGTACAGCCATTTCACTGGTCTTGGCAGCAGTGGGTTCGCACTGTGACCAGCCTGTTAGTATTGGCGGTAGCCGTTTTTGGAATGGCTCAGCCGGATCATACTCCTAAGAAGACCGCCGTTCAGCAGCGGATTGAAAGGAACCACCAAAAAGCAAATAAACATAACCAGGAAATTGCGGCTGGCAAAAAGGTTAAAACCAATCCTAATGCTAATGCCAAGCAGTATGCCTTATCGCCTGGTGAGGTTCACCAAGCGCAGAAACTCAAGATTACTGCGATTGGTGATTCGGTAATGGCCGATGCGGCGGGTAGTATTCAAAAATTAATGCCACTAGCCTATGTCGATGCTCAGGTTGGCCGTCAGGGTTCAGCCACTCCCGCAGTGATTAAGCAATTAGAGAGTCAGGGACATTTGAATAAAATAGTTGTGCTTAATCTTGGAACCAATGGCGCAATGAGCCCCCAGACAATTAATGAGATTGTGAAAACGATTGGCCCAGGTCACCAGATTTACTGGATGACAGCACACGTGCCAACTAAGCCTTGGCAACAAACTGTCAATGATGAAATTGAGGGTGCGGCTAAGAAATATCCAAACGTCCACGTGGTTGATTGGTATGGCATGAGTGAGAAACATAGTGAATGGTTTGCCAGTGATAATGTCCACATGGGACAAGAAGGAAACAACAATTATGCTCGGTTGATTGTTAAATCTATTTTAAATAATCAGAAAGGACAGAATAAATGACTACGAGTGATGACCTTCTTAACCAGGCAATTAGCATTTATTTATCGGCACTTAAAAACCTAGGACATTTTGTTTCACAGCCAGCGTCCCGCTATTCATTATCTTTTGAACAGTATTTAATTCTTCAAGAGATTGTGACCAAACCGGGAATTAAGCTGATGGATATTGCTCATCAACGTCGTGTAACGCGTAGTGCCGTTTCTCGTCAGTTGCGAGTTTTGCTGAATAATAACTATGTTCGCCAGGAACAGGTTCAGGCCGATCGGCGAAAGGTTGCTTTGGTACCAACAGCGATGGGGGAACGGGTGGCTACTAATGTTCAGACCCGTATTCGTCAGCGTTTTGCCAAGTGGGTAGATATTTATGGCGAAGCTCGCGGACAGAAGTTGTTGCAACTACTGGATGAATTTAACCAACAGGTGATTCAGCCGGAAAATGACCAGCCACGAAAGGACAAAGAGAATAATGATTAAGATGCTTGCTTTAGACCTTGATAATACCTTGTTAGACAGTGATAAAAAGATTTCGCAACGCAATGAACGCGTTTTAAGAAAATTGCATGACCGCGGCATTCACGTGGTCCTTTGTACTGGACGACCAATTAATGCCATTTGGCCGTTGATTGAACAGCTAGGGCTGACCCGTCCTGATGATTATACAATCACCTTTAACGGTGGGTTAGTCATCAATAATGTGACCAAAGAACACCTCTTTGAATTAGGAATGGCTAAGCAGGACCTTCAACCGCTTTTCGATTTTGTCCAGCGTGAGAAGATTCCGTTAGATGTGTTGGATTTTGAGCGGGTATATGAATTAACCGACCAACCAGGATCCATTTACCGATCTGTGTTGAAAAACATCGAATTTCGGGATACTAAAATGGCTGACTTGCCGGCTACTACTTACAGTAAGGCTGTGATGGCCATTCCAGCGAAACGGTTATCTAAAATTATTGCTGATTTACCAGCAACATTGAAGGATCGTTACCATGCCGTCCAGTCACAACCAATGATTATGGAATTTTTGCCACAACACGTTGATAAGAGTGTTGGCTTGAAGGCACTGCTTGATCATTTCGGTGAAAGTTTTGATAATCTGATGAGTTTTGGAGACGCTGATAACGACTTGGGGATGATTAAGGCGGCCACTCAGGGAATTGTGATGGCTAATGGCTTGCCCGAGGTTAAGGCGGTGGCAACGGCCCTAACTACTTCTAATGATGATGATGGGGTAGCTGACTACTGTGAACGGTATTTTGGTATTTAATTATTAACTTTATAAATATTTTTTTGGCCACTTTGTTACAATTTAAATATAATTGTAATGTTTTGCGATTGTTTTGTTATCGTGTAGTAATATTAGGCGTGTAAAATAAAAAGCAAGAACTATACGAATAAGAAGGATGATTATTTAATTATGGTTTCTAAAAGAACTCTTGTTAAAGCAGCAACTACTTTTGGAACAGTGGCATTAGGATTAACGGCAGCGACAGCAGTTGCCAATGCTGATTCTGTCTATACTGTGCAGAGTGGTGATACGCTTTCGAGTATTTCTTATAAATTTGCACAAAATAATAGCTTGGTAAATACAATCGCTCAGACTAACCACATTACTGATATCAATAAAATCTATGTGGGACAACACTTGATTATTAAAGATAGTAATCAGCAGAATAATCCAACGCAGGCTAGTTCAACAGTTAATGCTAACAATTCTTCAGCTGCAAATAACCAGGCAGCTACTAATACACCTGCTAAGGCCGCTAACAACAATTCTGGAGCAAATGTAAAGAATAATAGTAGTTATAATTCCAATGTTAGTGGTAATGATGCAGCTGCTAAGGCGTGGATTGCTGCTCATGAATCAGGTGGTAATTATGGCGCCACTAATGGTCAATATATTGGTAAGTACCAGTTGTCTGCTTCCTACCTAAATGGTGATTATTCACCAGCTAACCAGGAACGGGTAGCAGATCAATATGTTGCTAACCGTTATGGTTCCTGGACTAAGGCTCAGCAATTCTGGATGGCCAACGGTTGGTATTAAGATTGAAAAAGCACTTCGGTTAGCGAAGTGCTTTTTTCTATCCAAAGTGTAAAAATTATGGTAAACTAAAAACTGTATCTGGGGATGTTTTTTGGATTCGACAGGTATAGGTTGAGTTTCGACTGCGTTTCGAAGGTTGCGTCTTCGTAAAAACGCTCAGTTTTAAATTATAACTGCAAACAATAATTCAAACGCTTACGCTGTTGCTGCCTAACAAGTAGCACGCGTAGATCCGTTCCGGGTTCGTCCATGATGCGGATGCGGGTTTCATATTTTAGTGGACTACGCTGGTAACTGCCGTTTGAGGTTACTAGAAGAGTTCTTTCAAACTAGCCAGTCATGGTTGCCTTGATCAGCGGCGTTTTGGTTGGTAAATCTTAAATAGTTGAGCTACGAACGTAGAGGTTGAAATGGCGATATGCTTGGACACGGGTTCGACTCCCGTCATCTCCATTGATGGTTTTCATCTAATAGTAAACAGGCTTAAAATGTTGATATAAAGGCATTTTAAAAAATGCAATGTTCAATAAATAGTAGCTATTTGCTTTTAAATGTTGTCAAAAATGTTGTCACAAAATTAAATATCGTTTGGGCATGGCCGTTGTGAACAACAACGGTATTTTTTTATTTTTTCATGATATAATAAAAATCGTTAGCAACTCGAATATCGCCAAAATCGTCAACCGTAAAATCACGGTTAAGGTTGACATTTTTTAGTTGATAACCAGTTTCATTAGCCAGCGAGCAGCGCGGCACAGGCGATCCCAGGGGTCCGGAAGCCGAATTCGATCGTCTGGACCGCCTGC
>NZ_JBFLGB010000028.1:0-20581 GCF_041859915.1 Limosilactobacillus sp. | reverse complement strand
GACCTAGACCAATTACGCTGATAAAAGAAGAAATTAGGTTTTTAGTATCGTGCTCTGCCTGGATTTGAGTTATACTTTTCATTGCGCAAGACTCCCTTTCTACTTGTTTTTGGCGATTTAAGTATAACGCGAGAGTTCTTGCGTTTTCTATTTTTATAGTGAGGAAGCTCAGGATCACGGCCAATTACCGTAATTCTGGGCTTTCAAGTTTCAGGTAGATATTAAAAGAGCCACGAGCATTCTTAAACACTCGTGGCTCTTTTGTAATGTAGCAAAGATTAGCTTTGTGTATAAATCCATTGAATAACTGATTTATCACCGACCGTAATTCCTGTTGATGGAATTGTTGGTTGGTGACAGTTGACATCGTACAACCACCCACCATTTTCATTTTGGCCAATTGCATTGCCTAGACCATCAATAGCATAAATATATGGATAACCATTGTTATTATTAACGGTAAATTTAATTCCTTTATTTTTAAAAAATTGTTTTGAAACAGAATAAACTGACTGATTATTTAACCAAGTAATATCACGCGTAATAGTATAAACCTTTTCAATACGTGGATTTTGCATTCGATAGGCAAGTGGGGTAATATTGCATTTTTGTTTAAACATCTTAGTAAAATAGCTTGCCTGAGAAAAGCCAAGATTGTGAGCAAGCTTGTTAATCGGCGTATTTGTTAATAATAATTGTGCTCTTGCAATTGCGATTTTACGGATATTTACATAATCAACAAAATTAACTTTAAAGTAACTTTTAAATAGGCGACTGATATATGAAGGGGATAAGAAGACATGCTGAGCGACATCTTTTAAAGCTAATGGCCGGGTAATATTATTATCGATGTAGGCAAGGGCCTTATTAAGGTTAGTTTTTACATTGTCAGTTCCTAGAGTAACTGTAGAATTAGCATTTTGAGTAAAAAGAGGTGTATGAAATTGTTGTTTATTTTTCCTATGGTTTGATTTGCCATTATTAACAAGATTAATAGGTCTTAATGCGCTGAAGTAGTATTTAACTTCTTGAATATCAAGTGCATTTAAAACATGAATAATGCCCCAAGCTAATTGCTGATTTGTACTGTTTAAATAACTTTGGTACATTAAAATCTGCTCTTTAGGTATATTGTCTATATTTAAAACAAAAAAGCCGGATAGTGATCCGTTCACAACGATAGGGAAAATGGTAGAGGTAAACAAATGACATTTAGAAAGGTATTTATAAATATCTCTTGGTTCACTAAGTACTTGCTGACGGTCAATAATTACCTTTTGAGGAGAATAGAAAAAAGCATTAATATTTGTTAGCCTTGAAAATGTTGAAAGTAAGTTTTGTACACGCTCATTAAAGCTAGATAAAGATGATAAATTCGGCATTTGTGGAACCCCTTACAAGATTTTGGTGCTAATATTTAACACTTATGTTAAAGAAAAAGAAATATTATGTCAATTAATCGCTAAGTTTCTTATACTTTTTACTAGAATAGTAAGATTTAGTGTATAAAAAAGTAATACCCCCTAAGACTAGAATCACAACAAAATGGTAGTCTTAGAGGGTATTTTGAATTAATTCAAATATATAAGTCTAACCAACCTTGACAGGAGTATCAGGCTTTAGCCCATTAATCATTTGACAGTTGTTCTTGAAAGCGTTTAATACCATGTTACGAACTGCATGAGTAGTGTAGAAGGCGGTATGTGGTGTTACTAATACATTTGGACGGTCGATTAACTTCTTCAAACGGGCGTCTGGGAACTTCTTTCCACGCCAGTCAGCATTGAAGATACCAACTTCGTCTTCATAAGTATCCATTACGAAGCCAAAAATTTTACCACTATCAAGTCCAGCAATAACAGCATCGGTGTCAACTAATGCACCCCGGGAACAGTTTACAAGCACTACATGATCTTTCATCTTGGCAATTGTGTCCTTATTAATCATGTGGAAGTTTTCTTTTGTAGCGGGAACGTGAAGAGAAATTACGTCTGATTGTGCATAAAGCTCGTCAAGACTGTTAACGTAATAGCCTTGCTTCTTTAATTCTGGGTTTTCAAATGGATCATAGGCGATTACTTTGGCACCAAATCCTTCCATGATTTGCATGTAAACCCGGCCAATGTGACCTGTACCAATTACACCAACTGTTTGGTCACGAACTTCGCGGCCAATAGTTGGTGCCCAGCGAAGATCACCATTTGCGACTTTTTCGTCCATTACTTTAGTTTGACGGAGAATCCGGGCTGTTTGGATTGCAGCATGTTCGGCAATAGCATTTGGTGAATAAACCGGTACGTTAGTAATTTCAAAGCCAAGTTCTTTTGCCTTATCCATGTCAATGTTATCAACACCGACATTCCGAAGAGACATCTTAGTAACACCTTCGTCAGCAAGTGCTTGAAGAGTATCAGCAGTGTAATCGAGTTGTTGGTAAACAACTACACCATTGGCACCCTTAGCATACTTTGCTGTCTTAGGCGTAAGCAATTCATCAGTGTATCCAACTTCAATGTTAAGGTGCTTACTTGCCCATTCCTTAACATATGGTTCTTCGTCTTTACGAATACTGTAAGCAAAAATCCGCTTTTTGCCTGTTGTATTAGTATTCTTTGGAGCAGGTGAAGTTCCCTTTTCCTTTGATTCTGAGATAACTTGTTTAACAATCTCTCTAATTAAATCTTCATTAACTTCTGCCATTAGAAATTCCTCATTTCTTAAAATCAGTCACTCTTATTTTATTGTGCTGTGTAACCTCCATCGACAACGAATTCAGATCCCGTACTGAATGATGATTCATCAGATGCAAGGAATAAGGCCATATTTGCAACTTCCTTTGGCTCAGCTAAACGACCCATTGGGTGAAGAGAAATCAGGTGATCCTTAACTTTTGGATCAGTCTTTTCCAGGTTCTTAACTAGAGGAGTGTTAACGTAGCCAGGGTGAACGGAGTTAACACGAATATCGTAACCCTTTCTAGCACAGTCGAGAGCAGCCGACTTAGTCAACAGACGAACGCCACCCTTAGAAGCGTTGTAAGCAAAGAGGTATGGGTCACCGATTAATCCTTCGATAGAACAAAGGTTAATAATCGAATTCTTTTCATGATTATTCTTCATTGCCTCGATACCATACTTAACACCCCACATAGTCCCGGTGAGGTTAACACCAATAGTGGTGTTCCAGTTTTTTTCATCCATTTGTTCAATATCGGCATAAACACCGATACCAGCATTGTTAACGATAATGTTTAACTTACCGAATTTAGCTAAAGTTGCTTTGATAACACGATCCCAATCTTCACGCTTTGAAACATCCTGTTGCATGAAAACAAGCCGATTAGGGATAAGCTCTTTTTCTAGATCATTCCCGGCTTCCTTTTCAATTGCGGTAAATACGACTTTAGCGCCTTCTTCAGCAAAACGCTCAACAATTGCTTTACCAATACCTTTTGAGCCACCGGTAACGAGTGCAACCTTACCTTCCAAACGTCCCATATACAAAGCCTCCATTCAAAAGTTTAATACAAAGTAATTATATAGCACTAAATGAAAACGTGTAAAGCGATTTCAAAAGGAGAAAATAGGCATTATTGGGTAATAAATTGCGAAATCTTGCTAATTAACAACTTTTTACTTTTTTGTGTCAAATAGTGCAATTCCTAATGGAGTGACAAATTCGGGATATTTGGGCTTTAGAACAGACTCACCAACCACGCTTGAGAAGGCACTCTCAAAGTCACTAAAGTTAGTAGCACCGCCGACAACAATTATAGGGCTTGTTACTAAGGAACCAAGGGAAGTCAAAATAGAGGCCATTTTTTCGACCACAGGTCTGATTACCATAAATACTTCGTCTTCCTTTTTCTTGTTCCGCTTCAGCTTTTCTGCTTCTTTATTACTAATATGATATCTGCCACCCAGCACAAGAGTCATGTGGAAACCACCAGTTGGTTCATCAATAACCTTGACGATTTTTTGGTTTTTAAAAATAGTAATTCCTGTTGTCCCACCACCAATATCAACAACAGTTCCATTTTTAATTCCTAGAAAATTAGCAGCAGCTGTTGGTTCATCTATGACGTTAGTGCATATAAAACCGGCCTCTTCAATTACATTACTAACGATTTTTTTGCTTTTCTCACCAGTTTGTGGTGGAATTGCGCCAGCTGCTGTTAAGAGAGGGACACCAAGTGCTTTCTCGGCCTTTTCTTTTAATGATTTAAGGATCATAACCGAATCCATAAAGTTGACAACAATTCCATCTCTAACAGCATTATCGTAGGCAAAATTGCCATAAATAATTTTATTATCTTTATTCAAAACAGTAAGGACAATTGATGATGTACCAAGATCGACACCAACTTTTAAGTCGTTAGAATTTAGCTTTTTTTTATCAGTATTCTGCATTATTTTGTCTTTATTGACAATTTTCGCAAAATCACATAATTTCTTATTTGCTTCGGTTAAATTGAAATCGCTCATAATATTCCATACCTTTCACAAGAATGACTTAATAAATTACGTAAGTATTAGTAAATTAATTTAATTATAAGCCATTATTACAGAAATATGAAAGCGCTTCAAACATATTACAAATTAATATGAATCCACTGAATTACAGATTTATCTCTAACGTACAGGTTACCCGGCAATACATTTGGTTGTTTGCCATCCACTAAATAGACCCAACCGCTACTATCGCTGTGCGTTGAAAATTCACCAATTGATGATATGTATGGAGAGCCATTTAAACTTTGAGTTTTAGTTGGAATTCCCTTTTCTTGAAAGTAGTGCTGGGATACTGCATAGACGGATACATTATTCTTCCATTCTATTTCGCGATGAATAGTGTAGATTTTATGTCCTTGATATTTTTTTCGGAATTGTAGTGGTGTTACTCCAGTTTTTTCTTTAAATACTTTATTAAAATAACTTGCCCGTGAAAAGCCAATCTCTTTTGAAATACCATTAATAGATTTTTTGGTAAGGATTAGTTTTTCTTGGGCCAAGGCAATTTTACGAATACGGATATAATCAGAAAAATTAACTAAGAAGTACTCTTTAAAAAGCCGACTGAGATATGCGAGGGACAAGAACGTATGCTTAGATACATCGGTAAGGGTTATTTTTTGATTTATTCTTTCTTCCGTATAGGCAAGTGCATTATTAATATTTTCAATTTCTGCTTTTTGCCCTGTTTTTTCAACTTTATTAAATGACATACTCCGTCCACGATAATTAGACGAAATAAATTGAAATAGTGCAATGCTTTGATTTAATTGGTCAATTTTTAATGGACTGAGAATAGCAATATTTTTAAAATAGGCACCCAGAATTTTATGTGCAATTGTCTCTAATGATGTTTGATAGAGACTTAGAGTTTCTGAAGAATTAGCATTAATGTTTGCAATAAATATTCCAGCTATTTTTTTATTTGTTATAAGCGGGAAAAAAGTTAATGCCTTTTCTGAGAAAAGCGTATTGATTCGTTGAGAATCGAAAATGTTTCTTTTTCGATCAAATAATTGTAATGCATTATCAATAAATGCAAGATTAACTTTCGTTAGTTGACAAAAAAGTAACAGAATCTTTTCAATGTTAGTTCTGTAAACAGTAGAAGGAGAGTAGTTCATTAAGAGGGCCTCCTTTATATAAAAGCGGAAGTTTTAGCTATAAGAACATAGTAAATTAATATTATACAAATATCAATTATATGTAATAAATAATGCCAATATTTTGATAATTACTAGAATATAAGGATATAAGGTGTCAAGAAATAATTAATCACTTGTTATATAATAAACTTGTGTTGAAGCAAGCGCTCTCAAGCGCGGCATTAATAAATTTAGGAGGCTTTCTTTATGGAACAAGAAGCACTTGGAATGATTGAAACAAAGGGATTAGTACCTTCAATTGAAGCATCAGATGCCATGGTAAAAGCTGCCAATGTAACACTGATTGGCCAAGAAAAGATTGGTGCTGGTCTTGTAACAGCAATGGTTCGTGGAGATGTTGGTGCCGTTAAAGCTGCTGTTGACGCAGGTGTTCAAGCAGCTGGCAACATTGGTGAAGTGGTTTCCAATTACGTAATCCCACGTCCGCACACAGATGTTGAAAAGATCCTTCCACATAAAGAATAATTAATAAATTGGTTCTTATTTTGTTTCAAGTGGAGGACAAATAAGAACCTTTTTGATATTTAAAATCATAAAAGATGTTCTTTGTGAAGAGTTCCAGGAGGTAGTTTTATGATTGATTTTTTAAACTCTACCAGTGTTGCACCAGAGTTTGTTGGTGCTGATAAAGCTGGGGATACAATCGGATTATGCATTCCGAGTGTAGATCCACAACTTTTAGAGAAAATGCATGTAAAAAAGAAGTACACAGTATTAGGGATTATTAGTGACCGTTCTGGTGGAGGCCCACAGCTTTTCTCACTAGATGAAGGTATTAAATCTACAAATACTGAATGTGTTGATGTTGAATGGACCAACGATACAAAAGGTGGCGGTGGCCAAGGATGCATGATTGTAATTGGTGGGTACGACCCATCTGATGTACGTCAGGCTATTAAGGTTATGTTTAAGAACCTTCACCACTTCTTTGGTGACGTTTATAACAACGATGCCGGACACGTAGAATTACAATACACTGCTCGGGCTGCCGGTGTTCTTACTGAAGGCCTCGGTGCTGAAGAGGGAAAGGCATTTGGAATCTTAAATGGTTGTCCTGCTGCAATTGGTGTTGTCATGGCGGATACAGCACTAAAAACAGCCGGTGTAAAACCAATTTCGTTTGGAACTCCAAGTCATAATGGAAGTCCTTCTAACGAAGCTTGTCTCACAATTTGTGGTGATTCTGGTGCAGTTCGTCAAGCAGTCATTGCCGGACGTGAACGTGGCATAGAGTTATTAGGTCAAATGGGTGATAAACCAGTTAATGATTTTCCATCATATATTCATTAAAGTTCTTATTTAATGAGGAGGAATAATTAATGAAGCGTCAAAAACGATTTGAAAAAATGGAGAAGCGTTCTGTTAATAAGGACGTTATTGTAGATGAATGGCCTGAAGAAGGTTTTGTTGCTATGCATAGTCCTAATGACCCTAAGCCAAGCATTAAGATTGAAAATGGCGTAATTACCGAAATGGATGGTAAAAAGCGTGACGACTTCGATTTGATTGATATGTACATTGCTAATTACGGTATCAACATTGAAAATGCCGAAAAGGTAATGGCAATGGATTCAACTGAAATTGCCCGGATGCTTATTGATCCAAATGTTTCCCGGAAACAAGTTTTGGAAGTTACGACCGCGATGACTCCTGCTAAGGGGCAAGAAGTAATTAATCAACTTGACTTTGGTGAAATGATTATGGCTGTTAAGAAGATGCGTGAACGTCAGAAGCCAGCTAACCAATGTCACGTTACTAATTTCGTTGATAATCCTGCTGAATTAGCTGCTGATGCCGCGGAAGCTGCATTACGTGGTTTCGCTGAAGAAGAAACCACTGTTCCAGTTGCTCGGGATGCACCTTTTAACGCTCTTTCTGTTCTGGTTGGTTCGCAAACTGGTCGGCCAGGTGTTCTTCACCAATGCTCTGTTGATGAATCAACAGAATTGCAACTGGGGATGCGTGGATTAACTTCTTATGCTGAAACTATTTCTGTTTATGGTACCGATAAAGCATTTACTGATGGTGACGACACCCCTTGGTCAAAGGGCTTCTTAGCATCTTGTTATGCTTCACGGGGAATTAAGATGCGGTTTACTTCTGGTTCTGGTTCTGAAGTTCTGATGGGTTACCCAGAAGGTAAGTCAATGCTTTACTTGGAAGCTCGTTGTGTTCTTCTTGCTAAGGCCTCAGGTGTTCAAGGTACGCAAAATGGTTCTTTGAGTTGTATCTCTATCCCAACTGCCGTTCCAAATGGTCTGCGTGAAGTACTTGGTGAAAACTTACTTGCTATGATGTACGACCTCGAATGTGCTACTGGTAGCGACCAATCATTCTCTCACTCACCAATGCGTCGGACGTGGCGGTTTATGGGTCAATTCTTAGGTGGAACTGACTACATTTGTTCTGGTTATGGTGCTGAACCAAACTCAGATAACTCATTTGCTGGATCAAACGAAGATGTTTATGACTACGATGACATCTACTACTTGCAGCGTGACTATGGTCAATCGTTTGCTATCCACTCTATTAAAGAAGAGGATGCTATTAAGATTCGTCGGAAAGCTGCAAAGGCTCTTCAAACAGTATTCAAAGGTTTAGGATTACCAGAAATCACGGATGAAGAAGTTGAAGCTGCAGCATACGCTGACGTTCACGAGGATATGCCAAAACGTGATCGGATTGCTGACATGCGGGCCGCTCAAGAATTAATGGATCGTGGAATTACTGCGGTTGACGTAATCAAAGCTCTGTATGATGGCGGATTCAAGGATGTTGCTGATGCTGTTCTTAATCTTCAAAAGCAAAAAGTTGTTGGTGATTACCTTCAAACATCATCTGTTTTTGATTCTAACTGGCATGTTGAATCAGCTGTTAATGAAGGTAATAACTACCAAGGCCCAGGCACAGGTTACCGTCTTTACAAAGATAAAGATGAATGGGAAAAGATTAAGAACATTCCACAGGCTATCGATCCGGAACACTTTGACATGTAAAAGTGAGGAGGATAATTTATGGTCGATATAGATGAAAACTTGGTTCGTCGAATTGTAAAAGAAGTTTTAGCACAGACTCAAGTCGACACTCCGATTGATTTTAGCAAAGATAATAATACGGTAAACAATGAAAAGCCAGTCTCAGACTCGGCGGTTGCCGAAAAGAATGTGTCTTGGTTCCAACCTGTTGGTGTAGCTAAGCCTGGCTATTCTAAAGATGAAGTTGTAATTGCAGTTGCACCAGCATTCGCAACTGTTTTGACCGAAACTGAATCAAAGGTTTCACACCATGAAGCTTTGCGTCAATTGATTGCCGGAATTGAGGAAGAAGGGCTAAAAGCCAGAGTGGTCAAAGTTTATGACACATCAGACGTTTCCTTCATTTCAGCAGAAGCAGATAAGATTTCCGGATCTGGTATCGCAATTGGTCTCCAGTCTAAGGGGACTGCAATTATCCACCAAAAAGATCAAGAAGCATTGAACAACTTGGAACTGTTTGGTGAAGCACCAGTTGTTGATGAGAAGATGTTCCGTGAAATTGGGAAGAATGCCGCACGGTATGCAAAGGGCGATTCCCCTGAGCCTGTTGCACAACCTAATGATCAAATGGCACGTCCTAACTTCCAAGCAATTTCCGCTATCTTACACATTCGTGAAACACGTCAAGTTGTGCCAGGGAAACCTGCTGAAGAAATAAAGGTAACTATCTAGGGGAGGACTTATAATGAGCGATCTAAATGATTTAGTTTCTAGTATTGTAAAACAAATGGGCGACCAAGCTGGACAACCAGCAAGTTCAAACGCTCATAGCACTAACTCTGCTGCTCCCAAGGGTGGTAAATATGGGGTAAAAGATTATCCTCTGTATGAAAAACACCATGATGAAATTAAGACACCATCAGGAAAATCACTGGATGATGTAACCCTTGAAGCTATTTCTAACAACCAAATTGATCGTAAAGACTTACGGATTACTCCTGAAGCTTTAAAGATGCAAGGTGATGTTGCCGGTGCTGATGGTCGTAAGACTTTACAGATGAACTTCTATCGTGCTGCTGAATTAACTCGGATTCCGGATGACCGTTTGCTGGAAATGTATAACGCATTACGTCCATACCGTTCCACCAAGCAGGACTTACTGGATATTGCTGACGAATTGCGTACAAAGTATGATGCCAAGATTTGTGCGGGATGGTTTGAAGAAGCAGCTAAGTATTACGAAAGCCGCAAGAAACTTAAGGGCGATAAATAAAGAAGATCAGGTGTTTGGATATGGCGGTAGAAAAGGTTATTGGTGTCGATATCGGAAATTCTTCTACTGAGGTTGCATTAGCAAATGTAGCTGATAACGGTAGTGTCGATTTTATTGCCTCCGGTATTGCAGCTACTACTGGTATTAAAGGAACTAAGGAAAACCTAGTTGGAATTAAGGACTCAATTAACCAGGTTTTAAACAAATCAAATTTAACAATAAATGATATTGATTTGATTAGAATTAACGAGGCCACACCGGTAATTGGTGATGTGGCAATGGAGACCATTACAGAAACCATTGTTACTGAATCAACAATGATTGGCCATAATCCTGATACACCGGGTGGACTTGGTACTGGTTCTGGTACCACAATTCCAATTCTGGACTTAGCAAAGGAAACGGACAGGTCCAAAAATTATATTGTTATTGTTCCTAAACAAATCGATTTCGAGAATTGTGCAAAATTAATTAATGCATATACAGATGCAGGTTATAAGGTTGTCGCAGCAATCTTACAAAATGATGATGCTGTTCTTGTAGATAATCGGTTGAAGGAAAAGATCCCAATTGTTGATGAAGTTGAAATGATTGATAAGGTGCCTGTAAACATGCTCGCTGCTGTTGAGGTGGCTGGACCAGGACAGGTTATCTCACAATTATCAAACCCATATGGTATCGCAACTTTATTCAATCTAAATCCAGAAGAAACAAAGAATATTGTTCCAGTTTCACGGGCATTAATTGGGAACCGGTCGGCGGTCGTTATTAAAACGCCGGCTGGTGATGTAAGGGCCCGGGTTATTCCAGCAGGTAAAATCATCATTAAGGGTGATGCTGGTACTGATGAGGTCGGTGTCTCTGAAGGTGCCGATGCAATCATGAATACAGTATCTAAGTACCGAAACATTCAGGACATCACTGGTGAATCTGGTACAAATGTTGGTGGAATGCTGGAAAAGGTTCGCCAAACGATGGCGAACTTAACTGGAAAGAGTAATCGTGATATAGCTATTCAAGATTTGTTAGCTGTTGATACTCAAGTGCCAGTAAAGGTCAAAGGTGGATTAGCCGGCGAATTCTCAAATGAATCAGCTGTTGGTATTGCTGCTATGGTTAAGTCTGACCACTTACAGATGGAAGTCATTGCTAAGCTAATTGAGAAAGAACTGAATACCAAAGTTGAAATTGGTGGTGCGGAAGTTGAGTCGGCTATTCGTGGAGCACTGACAACACCTGGGACAACAAAACCAATCGCTATTCTAGATTTGGGTGCTGGTTCGACAGATGCTTCAATTATTAATAAAGAGAATAAGACTGTTGCCATTCACTTAGCAGGTGCGGGTGACATGGTTACGATGATTATTAATTCAGAACTTGGATTAGATAATATCCACCTGGCTGAGGATATTAAGAAGTATCCTTTAGCTAAAGTTGAAAACCTGTTCCAGATTAGGCACGAAGATGGCTCTGTTCAATTCTTTGATGATCCACTTCCTTCAAACTTATTTGCTCGGGTTGTTGTTATTAAACCTGATGGATTCGAAATTGTTACTGGAAATCCAAGTATTGAAAAAGTGAAGTTGATTCGTCAAAGTGCTAAGAAGAGAGTGTTTGTAACTAATGCTATTCGTGCTTTGCAATATGTTAGCCCAACTGGCAATATTCGTGATATTCCATTCGTTGTTATTGTTGGTGGTTCAGCACTAGACTTTGAAATTCCACAGTTGGTTACTGATGAGCTGTCACATTATAACTTGGTTGCTGGACGTGGGAACGTTCGGGGAGTTGAAGGGCCAAGAAATGCTGTTGCGACAGGATTAGTTCTCCGCTATGGTGAGGAAAGAAGGAAGGAAAATGGCAGATAACTCTGAGAAGCCAACAATTGTTATCGGCTTAGATAGTAAAAATCCTTCCGCTAGTGTGAAACTAAAGCCACTATTGAATGGTATCGAAGAAGAACAGATTCCGGTTAGTACACGAAGTATTTCGGTGGACGATGTTGTAAGTAGAGCATATCAAGCAGCATTATCCTCAAGATTAGATGTGGGGATTGCTTATGATGGAAATAGATATATAGTTCATTATAAGAACCTTCCTGAAAAGAAACCGTTATTTGACTTTAACATTGACGATAATGTTAATCTACGAATTTTGGGTGCTAATGCAGCTCGCTTGGTAAAAGGAATACCTTTTAAGAAGTTACAATGAATGGGGATATTATTATGGAAGCGTTAGGATATGTAGAATGTAATGGCCTATCCAGCGCAACCGTTGCTGCTGACCGAATGCTAAAAACTAGTGATGTAAAACTTAGTCGAATTCAAAATGCTAAGAACGGTTGGATAACGCTAGAGTTTAAAGGTGATATAGCAGCATTGAAGGTTGCCGTTGAGGCTGCAAAGCAAGCTTTACCACAAAACTATGTAGCTGGACTTGTAATTGGTAGTCCATCAGAAGGATTAGATAATCTGGGTGATTCAGGTGTTACAGATGTAGCACCAAGGGGCTTTAACCCTGAAAAATATAATCCAGACGGATCAATAAAAGAGTGGGCTGTTTTTGGGCCACATGAACATACCGCGACTGAGGTTGATGTGACTCCTGTGCCTGATGAAGATAGTTCAAACGCAGAAGATAAAGACGATACTGATGCGGGAGAAGAAGCTAAGAATAATGATGAAAAAGCCACGTGTAATTTATGTGGAGACCCTAAGTGTCCTCGTAAATTAGGTGAGCCGCACGTAAAGTGCATTCATTATAACGATTTGAAGAAATAGGAGGATTAAAAATGAACAATGCTTTAGGAATGATTGAAACTAAAGGGTTAGTAGCATCAATTGAAGCAGCCGATCAAATGGTCAAAGCTGCTAACGTTGAAATGACTGGTCAGGAAAAGATTGGTGCTGGTTTGGTAACGGTAATGATTCGTGGAGATGTTGGTGCCGTAAAGGCTGCCGTTGATGCTGGTATTCAAGCAGCACAAAACGTTGGTGAAGTTGTATCATCATACGTAATTCCACGTCCGCACAGTGAAGTGGAAAATATCTTGCCACACGCCGAAGAAAACCATGAAGAAGCAGAATAATCGAAATAATTAAATAAAACTGATTGGAGGTGTGCCAATGGATGACTTAATTAAACAAGTTATTGAAAAATTAAAGAAGCGACAGAATAGTAATGCTTTTCTCTCCTTTAATAATTTATCATCTCCACCAGGTAAACAATTATTTATCGACAATAGCTGCGTTATTTTAAAGAGCATTTCTATCCAGTTTGTTAAGGACTTATATGCCCTTAAAACGAGTAATCCGTGGGTTTCATGGGTGCTTAATGGCATTAACTTAGGAATCCACTTCTATTTACAAATCAGTGAAAATATTGTTAGTTTTGTTCCCCGCTTGATGGTTCTGGATTGGCCAATCGATTTTATTATTAATGATCAGACTCTTATTACTGCTAGTTATAGTAATATAATATCTAGAAAAGAGATTGCGTCACTGCCCGATAATGCTGTTCTTATTAGAATACATGAACAAAAGTTGAGTGATGAAGCGATAGAATTATGTAATGAGAAGAAAATAAAAATAATAGTTAGGACTGAAAAAGATTGTATATGGCTAAAGTAATCGGTAGTGTAGTTTCTACCCAAAAGGATCCATCACTGATTGGAAAAAAATTAATGATTATTCGGCCGATAGATTCTGATCAAAAACCAATTAGGTTTGAACAAATTGCTGCGGATACTGTAAATGCTGGGATAGGCGATAACGTACTAGTTGTACGGGGTGCTGGTGCTCGACGGGCCGATGGAGCATCTCAAAGTAATACATCCGATGTTAATGATTGTACAATCGTCGGAATAATCGATAGTTTTGATAAATAATAAGGTGGTTAGCTATGGCAATTTACACTAAAGGTGGTGACAAGGGTAAAACAAGTTTATTTGATGGATTAAGGGTTGATAAGGATTCAGTCAGAGTTGAGACTTATGGAACTTTTGATGAACTGAATGCCAATATTAGTTTGGCTGAAAAATTCTGTAAGAGCTCTGAGAATAAAACCTTATTACGATCGGTTGAATACAAAATGTTTTACCTTCAAGGCGAAATTGCAACTAAGGATACTAAAAAGTTTTTGGCAGAAAGTAAAATAATTACGGATGCCGATACGCATATGCTTGAGAAAGTAATCGATAAGTATACGTCCGAGTTGCCACCAGTTCATAATTTTATTTTACCGGGATCAAGTGTTGCCGGTGCTCAACTTCATATTTGTAGAACCGTATGTCGTCGAGCAGAACGGTCTTTTGTAAGGTTATCTCGAACAACAGAATTTCGCCCTGAATTAGAGCGCTATATTAATAGGCTTTCTGACTTTCTTTATATAGTGGCCCGTTCTGAGGACTATGAGGACTTAGTAGACCGCGTAACTGAGAAAGTGATTCAAGTCTATTCAAAACTTAGGGATGTGCGTAATGATGAATAATAACCAGTTAACAGAAATAGTTAAAAAGGTCGTTGCGGATCAACAGAAAGATTACTTTTCTCTAGAAAAAATGGAAAAGGTAATTAACGCAGCGGTTGCTCATGCAAATCGGCTTAACATTGGTGTAACAATTGTAATTATGCGTAATGATCAAGTCGTTCAAATGAGTTATCATATGCCGAATGCTATTCTTGTAAGCAGCACAATGGCTCCTAAGAAGGCGTGGACCGCTTTAGCAATGAAGATGCCAACTAAAGATTTAGCAAGACAAGTTCAGCCGGGTGCACCACTTTATCAAATGGAGACGATGATGGACGGCAAGTTTACCTCTTGTGGAGGAGGAAGACCGTTGATCGTTAAGGGCAAACTTATCGGTTCCATTGGTGTTAGTGGTGGAACAGTAGAACAAGACCATGCCATTTGTACAACCGCTGTAGACGCCTTTTTGAAAGAGAGTGAGTAGTATATGGATCAATCAAAGCTTGAAGCAATGGTGAAAAATATTCTTTCTGAAGAATTAGGAAAGCAAAATAATGCAACAGATGATAGTGGTATTTCACCATTGTTAAAAGACATTCGTGATTCTGTTCAAGCAAAGATTACGAATGGCCCAGTAGAAGATGGTAATAGTTCATCACTTCTTGAAAATATTAAGAATGATGTTGAAAAAAGCATAAACTAAGAGAGATGTTACTTCATGAGTCGTAATATTGAGCGTACAATCCAGGAATATGTTCCTGGTAAACAGGTAACGTTGGCACATATTGTCGCCAATCCTACTCCCGACATTTACGAGAAGCTGGGGATTCAAACGCCAAAGAATGCGTTAGGAATTTTGACCATTACGCCAAGCGAGGCGTCAATCATTGCTGGCGATATTGCTACGAAGTCGAGCAGCGTTACGCTTGGGTTTATAGATCGGTTCAGCGGCTCAGTAGTAATCGTTGGAGAGGTTGCAGAAGTCGAATCAGCTCTAAAGAATGTCATCACTAAGTTGCATGACTTACTGGGATTCGACATTCCTGAAATAACAAGGACATAGTGTTTCAATCATGTGCGAAGCCTCCTACTAATCTTAGGGTGCCTTAACGTGTTACCGAAAAAGTGATTGAAATTAAAAATGGGGCTGGAGAATTACAATTTTCCAGCCTTATTTTTCACAGAAATTAGGGATAATTATGAGTAAAGAACTTAACATTGCTAACGGCGTCAATATTCGTGACCTTGGTGGCTACCCAACTGTCGACGGGACAATGGTAAAGAAACATCAACTTATCCGGAGTGGTTACCTGTCGGACCTTACTTATAAGGACCAGCGAGCCCTTTATGATTACGGTGTACGGACGATTATTGACCTGCGGACCACCGCAGAAGTTCACCAGTATCCGGACCGCCTCCTACCCACGATGAAGGCCATCCGGGTACCCATCCTCCAGGAAAGAATGGGGGATGCGGTCGTGCGAAAACGGGTCTTCAAAGGCCCCGTGAACAATCCCCAGGCCGGCTTTGAACACATGCTCCGCCTTTACCTCCGACTGGTGGCCTCACCGGAAGCCCAGCAGTCCTACCACCGCTTCCTAACGGCCCTAGCCACCGCCCTGCCTAATGGCGGTATCCTGTTTCACTGCTCCACGGGTAAGGACCGTACCGGAATTGCGGCAATGATCGTCCTCCACCTTCTGGGGGTCACGCCAAGGGCAATTCGCCAGGATTACTTACTGACAAATGAATTGTCGGCCGTGCGGGTTAACCAGCGAATGAGTGAGGCCCGCCAGGTTAGTGTTGCTCCCGAATACCTAAAATCAATTTTCGACATTTCAACGGTTCGCCCACTTTATTATGACTTCGCTATGGCGGCAATTAAGTACTTATACGGTGACTTTGATTCGTACGCTAAAAAGCAGCTAAACGTAAACGACGGGCTGGTTAAAGCTTTACGCAGCAATTGCTTAAGTGATTAATATTTCTCAGGACAGGGGATGGTGCGGTTAATGAGCATGTTAGCAATCATTATGGTCTATGTGGGCATTAATATTGATACCTTCATCGCCTTGCTGTTTGTCATTCGTCGTTACCGCATCCTCACGCCAATGGTTGGCTTTATCTTGGCGGAAACGGTTCTATGGATAATTGGGGTGGTGCTCGGCAAGACCATCACGACCATCTTCCCCGACTGGATTACGGGCCTGATGGGCTTTGTCCTCTTGTACCTCGCCTTCCGTTCAGATGATCAGGAGGTCCAGGAGACCAAGAACGGTATCCTTAAAATATTTTTACTTTGCCTGAGCCTCGGTGGCGATAATCTGGCAATTTATATTCCCTGGGCGGGGCCCCTGCATATGTCGGCAATCCTGCTCATCACGGTCGTGTTTTTAGTGAGCTCGGTCATTGCCATCTACCTGATAAAGTTGATATCAAACCTGCGACCATTGACCTTTGTTTTGGAAAAGTACGGCAGTTATTGTACAAGAATTATATATTTTTGCGCCGGCCTCTATATTATTTTTAATAGCCGGGTGCTGGAGCACATTGCCGCTCTACTGTGAGTAAGGAAGTGATAGGATGGTAAATATTGGCGTCCTGGTCGGGAGCCTTAGTAAACATTCTTATAGTCAAAAAATTGCTAATCATTTAATGACGCGGTCACCGGCGGTCAAATTCGTCCAGGTCAATTATGACATTTTGCCGCTGTATAACCCGGACCTAGAAAAGAAGCCGCCGTTAGAGTGGCAGGTTTTCCGGAAGGTAATCGATAAGATGGATGCGCTCCTTATCGTCACCCAGGAATACAATTTCTCAATCCCGGGTGGGTTAAAGAATGCGATTGACGTTGTCTCGGTACCTTCACCGCGTCCCCACATTTATCACAAGCCGGTCTTGCTGGTGACGGACTCGTCGGGGAGCCGTGGTGGGGCGAACGCCAATGCCCATATCCAGCAGATGCTGCGCTACATGGGGATGGACGTGATGAACGCGTTCATTACGATTGGCAATGTTCAACAGGACTTTGACGCCAACGACCGGTTGATTAACCACGATGTAATGACGGAATTAGATAACGCCCTGAATGACTTCATTAAGGGACTAGATGCCAAGTAGGGTGTCGAGTGAGCTCATGTCTTCGGACGTGGGCCTTTTTCTTAGGTTCTTTGTCGATTGGTAGGATGAAAAGAGTAATTAGCGCCAGTAAGTGACTGTGTAAGGTGATTTTGATTGTAATTATAATCTATTTGCTATATGATAAAAGTATAGCAAATAGATTATAATTCAAGGATTATATTTATGTATCAAATTGACTTTTATGAAGATAAAACCGGTTACTCAGATGTTGGAGAGTATATAGAGCACCTTGACAAAAGTAACCAAAAACAAGATCATCAGGTTTTGACAAAGTTGGTGTACCAACTAGAGCTGTTATCCCAGTTGGGGAATCAAATGCATGAACCCCAAGCTAAATTCCTGAAGGGATATCGTCATCCATTGATGGAACTAAGACCCATGCCAGAAAGGTTCTTCTACGCAAGTTGGAATCAAAATCGATTTGTGATTCTTAGTCACTATAAGAAGAAGCAGAATAAAACAGACCCACGTGAAATTGAAGAAGCATTAGATCGGTTAGATGATTGGTTGGAAAGAAAGGGGAAATGATGATGGCAACGTGGAACGATATGAAGAGTAATCTTACTTCAATTAAGTCGGATGAAATGACTGCTATTGAGAGTCTTGCTTACTTGCACGCTCAAAGGGTCAAGAAAGGAATCTCGCAGGTTGAGCTTGCCAACCGTATTGGAATGAGCCAACCACAACTAGCGAAAATTGAAAACATGTCCTCAATCCCTAGTTTTAGTACTTTAACGCGATACGCTAAGGGACTTGGGCTGGTTGCCACGGTTTCTTTTAAACCAATGGCTACTACGATTTAGTTAAGATTCAAATGAAGCTGGGAAAAGCATCAGAGTGCGTCTTTGGCTAGTATAGGGCATTCGCTGCCACTGAATGAGCCAGCGCCGTAATCAATGGACTTGCTTCGCGGCGCTAGACACTAGGAGCACGCTTTTTTTCCGCGATTACTGTATAATATTCGGAGAACTAAAAGACCGATGAAGGACAACCGCCTTCACCGGTCTTTATTATTTCCTACTTGTGTAAGGACGGGCGACCTTTTCCGACATCCACTAGTCGTTCTTTAGTGCTTCTCGTACTTGGTCAATGTTTTGCCCCGTCATTGATGAGATGGGGATGACTTTCTTGACGCCCGCGGTGAGCAGTAATTTGCGGGAGTACTCAATATCATCAGCCGTGGCCTTATCTATCTTGGTCACCAGACCTAAAGTTGGCTTAGGAAAGGCAGAACAGAAGCCGGCCGGGTAGATGAGGCGGCGGTCAGTCGCACTCTGCAAGAGGACCACAATGTCGGCGTCAGTTGACGTTGTCCGCAGGTAGCGCATCATATTGTGGTGCTCCATGTACTCACCGGGAGTATCGATAAAATTAGCCGAAAACTCCAGTGTCTGGGTCTTGTCATACTGAATTTTTTCATTCTTAAGTCGTTGCATTAGCGTGGTCTTACCACAACCGATGGGGCCAATCAACATTGCACGTTTCATTAGTATCACCTCACACCCTCATCATACTATTAATTGGCACAAATAACAGCGCTTTCACCCTAGTCAACCCGAAACTTGCTATCACCGGTTTCGAGGACCTCCAATGTAGCGGCTAGACCGCCCTCAACGAGGTTCTTAACGGCTTCATCAGTATAGTAGGCGATGTGGGGTGAGTAGACGATCTTGTCGTTATCGAGGACCTTTTGGAACAGTTGGTCGTCAATCTGCTTTCCCCGCATGTCGTTAGGGACGTAGGGGCCTTCTTTTTCGTAGACGTCCAATCCAGCCGAATCTAGCAGTCCCTCGTCTAGTGCCCGCAGGAGGTCGGCCGTGTCAACCAGGGCGCCGCGGGCCATATTAACCAGGATAGCTCCCGGTTTGAACTGCTTGAATAGGTCGTAATTGAACATGTGGTGGTTCTCAGCGGTGGCGGGCATGTGGATGGTGACAATGTCGGCGTCCTTAACCGCGGCGTTGACGGAATCCTGGTAGTCAATGAAGGAACGGAGTTGGACGTTTGGGTAGAGGTCGTAGCCAACGACCTTAGCGCCAAAGCCGTGGAAGAGCTTGGCGGTCAAAGCCCCAATGTGGCCGGTTCCGATAACGGCCACGGTCATGTTACCGACAACCCGGCCCTGAATTGGCGGCTGCCAGGTGAAGTTGTGTTCCCTGACTCGTTGCTGGATTCGCGGTACCCGCCGGACCAGGTCTAAGGCGGTCGTCACCGCGTACTCGGCGATTGATTCGGGTGAATAACTCGGGATGTTAGTGATGATGATCCCATTCTTCTTGGCCTTTGCTAGGTCGTACATATCAAAGCCGGCACTCCGTTGGGCAATTTGTTTGATGCCAAATGACTTTAACTTTGCGTAGGCGTCTTCGGGTAGGTCCGCGACTTGCAGGGTTGTGACCCCGTCGTAGCCCTTGATTCCGTCGACGGTCTGTTCATCGATGATTTCGTCCGTCATATCAACCCTAACGTGGTGGGTACGGGCCCACTGTTGGGCGATTGGTTGCTCCTCGGCGCGGGCGCCAAACATCTTGATCTTTGTCATTTAAAATTCCTCCTCATAAATGTGAACGCTTCCATATTCGATTATATCAATCAATAGAGACCGATACCAGCAACAGACTTTAAATAATTAAGTTACAACAGGCCAGAATTGAGACCTGCTCTTGATTTAAAGACATAATTTCCGGATAATAATAAATTATTAAAATGAAATGGCTAAACTCGCTTATTTTATAGCCAGAGAAGGAGAAATTGTTAATGAGTAAGATTTTTGCATATGGTATTCGGCAGGATGAAGAACCATTCTTGAAGAAGTGGGCCGGTCAGCACCCGGAAGTTGACCTTGACTACACTGACCAGTTACTGACCCCCGCAACCGCCAAGCTTGCTGCGGGCGCCGATGGGGTGGTTGTTTACCAGCAGCTGGATTACACGCCAGAAGTCTTACAATCGTTAGCAGACCTGGGAATCACCAAAATGTCCCTGCGGAATGTTGGGATCGACAACATTGCCCTCGACAAGGCGAAGGAACTCGGCTTCACCATCACC
>NZ_JBFLGB010000027.1:0-21499 GCF_041859915.1 Limosilactobacillus sp. | reverse complement strand
TAACAATCGACATTATTGGTACTGCTGGTCAAGCACTCATTGGCGCCAATAGTTCTGTTTGGGTCATTACCCTTTTTCAAACTATTCGCCAATTTGGCCTAGTCACCATGCTGATTCCGTTGCAAACCCAAGCCCTTTCACTACTACCAAACGAGGTCGTTCCTGATGCCGTCGCCTCTTTTAACACCTTACGACAAATTGCGGCCTCGTTTGGAACCGCCTTAATTGTGGCTGCCGTTGGAATTGTCAATGGTTTCGTTCACCAACCATCTTCTCATTTAGGTATCCAAGCTGGCTTTACCCTTTGCTTAATTCTGCTATTAGTTTCGTTAATCCTTAGCCGACAGCTTTACCATAGGATCGTCAAGCCAGACTAATCAAGAAATTTTAATATAACGTTTTACTTAGTGTAATTAACTATTATATAATAATTTCGATGGGGTTTTAAAAGCAATTCGCCATTTTGTCCCCCTTTCCTTTCGTAAACAAAACGTGCTAATTTCGCATTATTATGCTTAGTGGAGGGATTTGATTATTTGAATAATAACGTTCATTATCGTCTGCAAGCCGTGGTCTTTGTACTCACGGCCTTTCTTTTAGGATGCAACGAATTTATGGTAGTTGGCGTGCTATCTAATATTGCCCAAGTTACCGAGCCTCACTCTCAACGGTTGGCTTGCTTGTGACAATCTTCGCTATAACCTATGCTATCTGCACCCCTGTTTTGACAACCCTGACTGCTAAATACGATCGTTTTAAGGTGCTAATGGTATTAATGGTCATTTTCCTAATTGGCAATACAATGACGGCATTAGCACCAAATCTGGTTTGGCTTTTCGTCTCACGAATTTTAACAGCCGCGGTGGCCGGGGCTATTATTTCACTCATTCTGGTCTTTGTCAGTATCGTTGCTCCCCTTGAGAAGCGTTCAATGCTCGTTGCAACCGTTTTTTCCGGTTTCAGCGCCGCCACAATCATTGGGGTACCAGTAGGAACCACCATCAGTATGCTCTCATCATGGCACATTAGTTTCTTAGTGGTTTCAGTACTAACAATCATCGTTGGTGCTTGTCTTTATTGGCTAGTGCCCCGCCATACCACTCAAGTAAATGGTTCCATTGGTCACCAGCTACACCTAATGGCTGACAAACGAATTATCTGGGGTGTGGTCGTAATGATTACGCTCATAGCGGCTGAATACACTTTCTATACTTATATCCGACCAATCATTACCAATGTTCTCGGCTTCAACGTCAGCCAGCTAAACTGGCTACTTGGTCTGATCGGGGTAATGTTCATCCTCGGTAATACTTGTGCAGGCATTATTTCTAGTCACTTTGGCATTCAAAAACTTCCGTTAATCAGCGCCGCCTGCCTGGTCCTTTTACTCTTAATGGAATTGAGTTTCCACTTCTCCTGGTTAGGAATTACCTTACTCTGTCTAATCTGTTTTATACTAGGAATGCCAGGTTCAATTCTTCAAGTTATGTTCTTAAACGTTGCGGAGCGAGATTATCCAGAAGCAATGAGCCTTGCTTCGTCGTTAGACCCGATTTGCACTAATATCGGTGTAACAATTGGTTCCTGTGTAGCGGCCATCAGCGTTAACCTCGTGACTATTAGTCAGGTCGGTTACATTGGCGCGCTATTTGCAATTATCGGATTAATTGGTTCTATTGTTTTAATTAAAATTTGATTCATCTACAAATAAGGCTTCAGCGCATTACCTACGTTGAAGCCTTATTTATTTTATTAATTTTTCTTCACCTTTGCAATTTCACTTTCAAACTGTCTTTTCACTGCTGCTGTCTGAACCGCTACTACATTATTACAATTGAAACGGGCAAATACCATCGCAGCCGTCAAAATTGGTCCTACTTGTTCCATCCCCTTGCCAGCCTCAATTGCATTCTCAGCTAATAATAATTCAATCCGGGGCATAAAATAGGTTACGTGTTGAGCAGCACACATGGCTCGTGCTCGAGTAAGTACTTGGTTACTGCTAGTTAAACGATGATTTAACGCATGAAATTCCGCCGTATAATACGTCATCATAATAATCCGCAAATACAGTTGGTGGTTTACATGCACCCAATCAGTCTGGGCATTTTTTTGAAGATAGGCAATCACTTTGTTAAAAAAGAAGCCAGCGTGTTTGATGGCACTTTGACGAGCATATAATATCCCAGCCCCTAGGTAGGCCAACTGTGAATAGATTGTTTGATGCCGTTCATCCAATTCATCTAAAATCTTAGTGAAATTAAAAAGAGCGGTTGAAGACTGAGCATTAGTTAAGGTTTCGATCATTCCACGCAAATAATAATATTGCATCTGATCCTGGGGAATTTGAAGTTTTGCTGAGGTAATTTTTCGTAAGCAATGGATAGCCTGCGGAAACTGTTCCATCATCAAATACCGTTCAACCTTAGCGAGCATTTGCCGTATAGAATGCAATGGCGCATCCTGGCTTAAATCATCGATGGTCAAGCCCAAACGGCCACATAATTGTTCTAAGATTGCTAAAGAAGGGACTTTCCCCTTATTTTCAAATTTACTCAAAGTCGACTGGGTACAGATCCCACGACTTAGTGATACTTGCGAATAGCCCAGCTGGCGTCGGCGGTGAACGAATCTTTGAATATCCATAATCAATGCCTACTACATATGAATACCAAGGGCGATCTTAGCGAACCGACTCATTCGTGAAATATCCCAGGCTGGTTCCCAAACCACATTGATCTTACATTGGTTCACCCCGTCCACAGACAGAGCAGCTGCAGTAATATCCTTATGCAAAACATCAGTTAGCGGACACCCCATCGTGGTTAAAGTCATTGTTATCGTACATTGTCCCTGGTCATCAACTTGGACATTATAAATTAAGCCAAGATTAACCAAATCAATTCCCAATTCTGGATCAATAACCTTTTCAAGTGCATCCATTACCTTATCTTCAATTGGTGAATTTGGGTGATCTTTTCCTTCTGCCATTTTAATTCCTCCAATTTCTCGTCATTAACCAATGGATCCTTCCATTTCAAAACTGATCAAACGGTTTAACTCTACTGCATATTCCATTGGCAGTTGCTTCGTAAAAGGTTCTACAAAACCCATAATAATCATTTCGGTCGCTTTTTCCTCCGAAATTCCCCGACTCATCAAGTAATATAATTGTTCTTCGGAAATTTTAGAAACCTTAGCTTCATGTTCCATCGCCACGTGAGAATTATCAATCTCATTATACGGAATCGTGTCTGATGATGACTGATCATCCATGATGATGGTATCACATTCAACATGGCCCTTAGAACCATCGGAATGCTTACCAAAACGAACAGTCCCCCGGTAATCGGTTGAACCTCCCGTCCTAGCAATCGACTTAGAAACAATCGAACTAGACGTGTTCGGGGCATTATGAATCATCCGGGCACCAGAGTCCTGGTGAATTCCATTGCTAGCCACAGCAATTGATAGCATTGTTCCACGCGCACCCTCACCATTGAGGTACACACTTGGGTATTTCATCGTCACCTTAGAACCAAGATTGCCATCGACCCATTCCATCGTGGCGTTCTCCGCCGCGGCAGCCCGTTTAGTTTCCAAACTATAAACGTTATCCGACCAGTTCTGAATGGTGGTGTAACGACAGTAAGCATTCTTAGCAACATTAACTTCGACCACCGCCGCATGAAGACTGTCCGATGAATAATTAGGTGCCGTACAACCTTCAACGTAATCTACACTAGCGCCCTCATCAACAATGATTAGGGTTCGTTCAAACTGCCCAGTATTTTCGGCATTTAGTCGGAAATAAGCCTGAATAGGAGTCTTAACCTTGACCCCTTTAGGCACATAAATAAAGGACCCGCCTGACCAAACGGCCCCATTTAATGCCGCAAATTTGTTATCGGTTGGCTGAACCAGCTTACCAAACCACTTCTTAAAAAGCTTTGGATACTTTTGGAGGGCAGTATCAGTGTCGGTAAAAATGATTCCTAGCTTTGCAAACTGTTTCTTCATGTTATGGTAAACCACTTCCGACTCATACTGCGCTGAAGCTCCTGCTAAATACTTTCGTTCCGCTTGGGGAACACCAAGCCGATCAAAGGTCTTTTTCAGATCTTCAGGGACATCTTTCCAATCACGGAATTTTTTATCCGTCATCTTTTGATAATAAAGCATATCGTCAAGGTCCAATCCTGATAAGTCAGGGCCAAACTTTGGCATCGGCAACTTTTTATAGATGTGATAAGCCTTCAAGCGATAATCTAACATCCACTTCGGCTCATGCTTTTCCGCGGAAATTTTACGAACAATTGCCTCAGTTAGTCCCCGGCCGGTTGAATAAACTGGCTTAACATCATCATGGAAGCCATACTCATAATGGTCGTCATTAACAATACTGGCTGCTGTTTCTTTACCCTTGCTCATGCTCTACTCCTTCTTTGTCTTGCTTGAGTAATGCTCGTTGTAATGCCCACCACGATAAGGTAGCGCACTTAATACGAGCAGGAAATTCCATAATACTCGTTAATACTTGGGCATCACCTAGCTGGTCCAAGTCAGCTTGTGGATGTTGTTTGCCAATCGCCATGTCCGAAAAGGTTTTGGCCATATTGAGAGCCGTCTCAACTGACTTACCCTTCACAGCGTCAGTCATCATGCTGGCCGAGGCCTGGCTAATCGTACAGCCCGCACCCGTAAAAGCGATCTCCTTAATCTTCTTATCTTGAACATTGATCTGTAAATTGATTGTGTCGCCACAGGTTGGGTTGTGGAGGGTCATGGCATTGGTTGAATCCGCCAACCTGCCTTTATTATGTGGGTGGTTAGCATGGTCCAAAATTACTTCACGATATAATCCTTTTAATTTAGAAAGTCCCACCGTTAAAGAACTCCTTTGTTTCCTTAATTGCTTTAATCAATTGGTCTGCATCTTGCTGATTATTGTAAATGTAAAAACTAGCCCGAGCGGTCGCCACCACGCCGAGCTCTTCCATCAATGGTTGAGCGCAATGATGACCAGCTCGCACCGCTACACCATCCATATCAAGTGCTGTTGCCACATCATGGGGATGCAAATGCGCCAAGTTGAAAGCGATCACGCCCGTATGGTGTCGCGGATTCTGTGGGCCATAAACCGTCACGTATGGTAAAGCCTCTAACTTGGGTAAGAGGTAATTAACCAAAGACTGTTCATGAGCTTGAACATTGGCCATTCCCAAGCCCTGAAGGTAATCAATCGCTGCTCCTAAACCAACCGCACCGGCAACGTTTTGGGTGCCAGCTTCAAATTTGAAGGGAATATTGGCCCAGGTACTTTGGGAACGATGAACCTCACCAATCATCTCACCACCATATTGGTATGGCGGCATCGTGCGCAATAGGTCAGCTTTACCATAGAGAACACCAATTCCCATCGGGCTCATCATCTTGTGACCAGAAAAAGCATAGAAGTCAACATCCAAATTTTGAACATCAACTGGCATATGCGGAACTGCTTGGGCGCCATCCCCAACAATTACCGCCCCATGTTGGTGGGCTAATTGGGCTAATTGCTTCAACGGGTTTACTACCCCAAGAACATTACTAGCATGAGTAACGGCTACAATCTTTGTTTTATCGGTAATCTGCTTTCGTGCCGCAGCCATGTCTAACTCTCCATCTGAGGTCAGGCCAATATATTTGAGAGTAGCATGTTTTTTTATTGCTAGCTGCTGCCATGGCACCAAATTACTATGGTGTTCCATGATTGAAACGACAATTTCGTCACCTGCGTGAATATTTTGCTCACCATAAGTAGCCGCAACCAGGTTAAGACCATCTGTACAGCCCTTAGTAAAAATAATCTCATTAGGGGAGGCGGCGTTGATAAAATGTTGAACCTTTTGCCGGGCTTCTTCGTAATCTGCCGTGGCTCGCTCCGCCAGAGTATGAACCCCCCGGTGAACATTAGCATTATCGTGTTCATAGAAGTGCATCAGTGCTTTTAGTACCGGTTGCGGACGTTGAGCCGTTGCCGCACTGTCTAAATAAGCTAGTCGCTCATCATTTACCCGTTGATTAAGAATTGGGAAATCTCGCCGGACATCATTGATACTGTTGACCATGTGCTAACTTCCTCTCCAAAATATCAATCATTTGTTTACGAACGTCTTGAGATGGAATGGCATTCAAAACCGCGCCCAAGAAGCCGCGAATTACCATTCGTTGAGCTAGTGGCCGCGGAATACCCCGACTCATCAAGTAGTACATCTGATGAGGGTCAACCGGGCCAACACTGGCTGCATGTCCCGCTTCCACGTCATTTTCATCAATTAAAAGAATCGGGTTAGCATCCCCCCGTGCCCGCGGCGACATAATCAGGACCCGGTTCTGTTGGTCGGCCTGAGAGCCGTGCGCGCCGTGAATAATCTGACCAATACCGTTAAAGATCAACTCCGAGTTCTCTAGAATTACTCCTCGCTGGTTAATAAGGCCAGTGGTGTGCTTCCCACGATTAGTAACCCGATTATTGATCCCGACTTTTTGGTTACCAGTTGTCACCGCGATCATCTTGGAATTAGCATAGCCACCTTCACCCAGTAGCTCTGAATCCATATCACCAACTGTGTCACCATCATTCATGATACCAACCGCCCATTCGACATGAGCATCACGACCAATATCAGCCCGGCGCTTAAAGTAGGTATGGGTGTGCTTCCCTAATTCATCTAAAGAGGAAAAGTCAATTTCACTGTTGTCGCGAGCAATCAATTCAATCATCATGTTCGCTGGATTATCATTTTCCCCAACTGAAAACAAGTGTTGAATAAACTTAACCTTACTATTCTGATCAGCCACCACTAAGATATGAGAAACTAACGGCGCCATCTGCGTATTATCCTGAATTAACTCCGCTTCAATTGGTTTATCAATAACGACTCCTTTAGGCACATACAGAAACAATCCAGCATTCAGGTATGCAGCGTGGTAAGCCGTTAGGAGATGTTCATCCGGCTTAATAGCAGACATATAAAAACGGTCAAAAAGTTGCGGATATTCACAAGCAGCCGTAAAAATATCGGTTAAGATAACTCCTTCTTGACGCAATTGTGCCGGAATCTGCAGGTGAACAGTACTCTGCCCGAGTTGGGTAATTTTAATGACTTCCTCATCCGCGGGTTCAGCTGCTACTAAGTCTTTATTTGACTTTAGCCAGGTCAAAGGCTGATGGGCAATCAATGGCCAATCTTGATATTTAAAACGCTGCATTTTAGGTAAACGCAACTTTTCCATCATTTTGCGGGCAGTTAAGCGGTACTGCAGCAGGCTAGCCGGCTCATCATTTTGTCGACTAGCTGCGGCTATCTGATTCTGTGCTTGTTCTAACTCAGTCATCAAGTCCGCCTCCTAGTCTTCATCATCGACAAGCTTAATGTGCAAGCCGAGTTCATCACGAAGGCCGGCGTAACCTTCATCTTCTAGCTTCTTAGCAAGGTCTGGACCGCCTGTCTTAACAATCCGTCCATCCATCATTACATGAACAGTATCCGGCACAATGTAATTCAAAAGACGTTGGTAGTGGGTAATAATCAAGGCACCAAAGTTAGCGTTACGCATCGAATTAACACCCTTAGAGACAACCTTTAAGGCATCGATATCAAGCCCAGAATCAATTTCATCCAATAAGGCAAACTTTGGTTCAATCATCAGTAATTGAAGAATTTCATTTCGTTTCTTTTCCCCACCAGAAAAGCCCTCGTTAAGGTAACGCTCAGTCATTGATTCACTCATATCTAACAATTTCAGATTACGGTCAAGCTTTTTTATAAAGTCCATGACCGAAATTTGATCATTTTCAGGGCGACGAGCATTAATGGCTGCTCGTAAAAATTCAGCATTTGTAACCCCTTGGATTTCAGCAGGATATTGCATTGCCAGGAAAAGGCCGCGGCGTGCTCGTTCATCAACCGGCATATTGAGAATGCTTTCACCATCTAAAAGAATATCACCTTGGGTAACATGATAATTGGGTTGCCCCATAATCGTTTGAGAAAGGGTTGATTTCCCAGTTCCGTTTGGCCCCATGATGGCATGAATTTCACCCGTTCGTAGCTTTAAATTAACCCCTTTTAAGATTTCTTTTTCTTTTTTACTCTCTTCATCCTTTACCGAAACATGTAAATCTTTAACTTCTAGCGTTGCCATTGCATTATTCCTCCTGGCATAAAAATTATTCCAAAAATACATTTTCAGGAATTAGTGAATCTACTTACAGCATTCATTATATCCACAATTATTAAGAAAATAAAACAAACAATTCAGTTTTTTAATTAACTTTTATTTTTAATTATTTGATGTTATTTTTCTTCATGTTTATATAATTTAGGAATATATAATTATTACTAAAATTGATGTTTTTCAATCATTTAATTTGCAATATTATAAAATTTGTTTGATAATGGGTATGGATAGCTATATCTGATTAGTTAGCGCTTAAATCACTATTAATAATGACATTAAATAATCTTTAATTCGCCAAATGGGGGTTTATTAGGGGTTATTTTTTGTTTAGCAAAATTTTTAAGAAAGGACGATGTGAATGGTTAGGAAACAGCCAATTATTGAATTTAAGAATGTCAGTAAAATTTATTCAGGTAATAAACGAGCTCTTAAGGGCATTAATCTCCGGATCTACCCGGGGGACTTTGTTTGCCTAATCGGTACTTCTGGTGGTGGAAAGACAACCACCCTACGCATGATTAATAAGATGATTACACCCACCAGTGGTCAATTATTGATTAATGGACATGACGTCACCCAGTTGGATGGGGTTAACCTGCGTCGCCATATCGGTTACGTGATCCAAAATATCGGTTTAATCCCCCATATGACCGTTGAAGATAATATTGCCCTGGTTCCTCGCCTTCTTGGTTGGGACAAAGAACAACGCAATGCCCAAGCAGCCAAGTTAATCAAACTGGTTGACATCCCTGCTAGTTATTTAGGCCGTTATCCCGACGAACTCTCCGGTGGCCAGCAACAGCGGATTGGTGTTGTCCGAGCCTTAGCGGCTAACCAACAAATTATTCTAATGGACGAACCATTTGGTGCCCTCGACCCCTTAACTCGTGAATCGCTTCAGGCAATCGCTAAGCGACTTCAAGAAGAAATGGGCAAGACCATTGTCATGATTACTCACGACATGAACGAGGCTCTTACCTTGGCTACCAGGTTAGTCATCATGCACAATGGAAAAATCATCCAAAACGCCAGCCCCGAAGAAGTCGTTGAACATCCCGCTAATCAATTTGTCCGTGAATTAATTGGTGAGGATCGGATCAACGAGGCACGGGCCTTTATTGCGACCGCCAGCAACGTCATGGACCGTAATATTGTTGCCGTTACGGCGGGTAAAACGGTCAAGGAAGCCGTTGCCATCATGAAGGCCAACCAAATTGGGACCCTTTTGGTAAATGATGACAACAACCAATTGCGGGGAATCCTGCATTTCCACCAGGTTTCTAAACACTACCAAGACAATAAGATTGTTGCTGACCTGATGGATAAAAATCCCCAAACTGTCTATGATACCGATCGATTAAGCACCATCGTTGGGCCTTTATTGAAACAAGACTTTAACTTTGTCCCCGTGATCGATCACCAAAATCACTTGAAAGGTGTCATTACCCAAAATGTCCTGATCAAAGTTCTCTATGACCATGTCTGGGGTGATAAGGCCAGCCAGCTACAAGTAGGCTCCCTACCGGCCAAAGAAGGTGGTCAACAATGATCATGCAATTTCTTAACCAACATGGAACAGCCCTTCTCATCAAAACCTGGGAACAGATCTATATTTCATTCAGTGCTCTCCTATTAGGCATCATCGTTGCCGTACCAGTTGGCATTGCTATTTTACGTTATCCTAAGACGGCGAAGGTCGTTATCGGGGTAGCCAACGTTTTACAAACGGTTCCATCCCTTGCCCTGTTGGCCCTGATGATTCCGATCTTCGGAATTGGGCAATTACCGGCAATCGTGGCCCTCTTTCTATATTCACTGCTGCCAATTTTGCGAAACACTTATATTGGGATGAAGAATGTTTCACCGGACCTGCTCGATAGTGCCAAGGGAATGGGTATGACCAGGCGACAAATCATCTGGATTGTTCAGCTTCCCCAAGCTTTGCCGGTGATCATGGCCGGTATTCGCCTCTCAGCGGTTTACATGATTGCCTGGGCAACGTTAGCTTCCTACATCGGTGCTGGCGGTCTTGGGGACTTCATCTTCAATGGTCTCAGTCTATATGAACCCGAATTAATCATCGGTGGTACCATTCCAGTCACCATCCTAGCGCTGCTCACCGATTGGGGACTACGGGCTCTTGAAAAACGCCTAACACCGATCAATCTACGAAAGTGAGGAGGTCAAAACATGCGGAAAATCACTTTTAAAAAGGTTTTAATGGTGATGATTACCTTGTTTTTAACCATCACCCTCAGTGGCTGTGCTAACCAAGCCAGTTTTAATAATCACCACCCAATCCGAATCGCCTGTGCTAACACAACCGAATCACAAATTATCGCTAACATCTTAGCCCAACTGATTCAACACCAAATGGGCGTTAAGACAAAAATTATCGACAACCTCGGTTCTTCCAGTGTCGAACACAAAGCCGTTCAACGTAATGATGCTGATATCGTCGCTACCAGTTATACTGGGACCGATTTAACCGGGACTTTAGGACTACCGCCAGAGAAAAATCCGCGTAAGGCTACGCGGATCGTTAATCAGCAATTGAAGAAACGGTGGGGTGAAATTCGTTTCCCATCCTATGGCTTTGCTGATACCTATACCTTCATGACCAGTCAAAAGTTAGCTCGGCGCGACCACTTAACCACCGTAAGTGACCTCAAGCCTTACGCCAGCAAGATGAATGCTGGGGTTGACAGTTCTTGGATGGATCGGAAAGGCGATGGTTACAAGGAATTTACTGAGAAATATGGTTTCCGCTTCAAAAAGGTTTACCCAATGCAGATCGGTCTGGTCTACGATGCTGAGCATACCGGTAAGATGCAGGTTATTTTGGGTTACTCTACCGATGGCCGGATTCGTTCCTATCACCTGCACCTTTTGAAAGATAATCGTCATTTCTTCCCACCTTATGATGCAGCCCCCGTGGCCTCATCCGCAATTCTGCATGCCTACCCACAATTGGGCCCGACGTTACGCTTATTAGATAACAAGATTAGCCTAAAGACGATGCAGAAACTCAATTACAAAGTCGATGACCAATTACTCGAACCATCGACCGTTGCCCACCAGTTTCTCAAGGCTCATCATTACTTTGAAAGGAGCGGTCACTAAATGAAAAATCTCAGTTTATGGGGTCAATTTTTCTACTATTTCCAGCACAATGGCCTTTATGTCCTAAGTAAATTTAACCAACATTTCACGATTGCCGTTGAAGGAACACTAATTGCAGCACTAATCGGCATCCCCATTGGTATTATCATCGCTTACCACCATCGACTTGGTGCCGGAGTAATTGCCGTGGCCGACCTGATCCAAACGGTCCCCTCACTGGCAATGCTTTCCATTTTAATGCTTGGCCTAGGGCTCGGTGATCAGACTGTCATCGCCACCATCTTCCTCTACTCACTCTTGCCGATCATCTCGAATACGGTCACTGGCTTGCAGAGTGTTGATCCGGCCATTCTCGACGCCAGCAAGGGGATGGGGATGACCCGATGGCAACAACTTTATATGGTTGAACTACCCCTTTCTGTTTCTGTAATTATGGCAGGAATCCGAAACGCCTTAGTAATCGCAATTGGTATTACCGCCATCGGAGCCTTCATCGGCGCTGGTGGGCTCGGTGATATCATCATCCGCGGAACCAACGCTACTAATGGCGGAGCAATCATTCTTGCCGGAGCGTTACCGACGGCCTTGATGGCCATTATTGCCGACCTCGTTTTAGGCTTCGTTCAACGGTGGTTAGAACCACGACATATTTAATTTTTCAAATCCAAACTTTAAGGCTTGACCTCAGTATTAACTGAAATCAAGCCTTTTACATTTTTAGAATTTATTTATTTAGTTCAACCTTCCAGTATTCTTTCTTATTAAAATGAAAAACATGCGTGCACAGGTAATAAGCAAGAATCCCATAAAAAGTTGGCAGAATGAAATAGATTAGTGCAATCGTGATCAATTTAGTACCAATATTGCCCGACATTAGGGTAAAGGCATTAATTGGACCTACAGGAATCCCGAAGCCAGCATCAGCGGCAATATTTTTTACATGAATAAACGAATCGGTAAAGCCGTTCAGGGCTCCGGTAATGGCAATTGGAATTAACATTGTCGGATGTTTAAGGAAGTTAGCTAACATCATCTTAACAGAACCAAAGACCATGGCCACCACTACACCCTTACCATTGACCTTGGAACAAGCATAGGCCACCATCAGAAAGCAAGCACTGGTTCCCACCGAAGAAGCGCCACCGACAATCCCTGTAATACCAAAAGCATAGGCCAGTCCAACCGTTGAAAGAGGGGTCGCAATAATAACCGCAAAGGCCATCCCCAGCAAGGTACACATTAAAACCGGCTGTAACTTCGTAAAAGAGTTTAACATTCCTCCGACAGTCGTTGATACCAGGTGAACATAAGGATACATAAGCATTCCAATTCCACCGACGATACAGGCTGTAACGATCGGGTCCCAAATGATAGCAAAAGAGCCAACATAATCACGGATCAAGAAGATCGCCAAAATTGCTAATGCGGTAACCAGGATGGTATTAATCAGGTCACCCATTCCTACCAGGGTGAAGGTACCACCATTTTTGGCTGAATAGTTAACCGCTCCTGAGCCTAACAAGGTGGCAAGTGCAACACTAACTTTTTCAATCATCGTAAAATTAAACTGACCAGCCGCTAGTGCTCCACAGAGTACCGGTACAGTATAAGTGGCCATATTACAGGCAGTATTTAAGGTTGACCAAAGAGGACCATGAGTTGCTAATGCTTGAAAGAGTGGCCCAACAATCGCACTTGGTGTCACCGCTACTACAATTGCCATTGCTACTGCTGACATGATCTGGTTCCAAAAATCACCCATTGTATATTCTTTTAAGCTTGTCATCATCTAACCTACTTTCTGAAGTCCGTTAACAATAAGGTATTCCTGTCTGTATTAAGAAATCGTCGATAGGCTTTGACAAGCTTTTTAATTATTGAATAGCACGTTCCAAGTTCATCACACTCACTTTCTTCAAGGTTAATACTGCACTTCATATTGGGGATGACGTCCCTCTAAAGTAGCGAGAACATCATCAAGCCCCATGTAAACAATGTTTTTCATTGCGGTGTTGGTATAAAAGGCACTGTGGGGAGAAATTAAGACATTTGGCATTGCCCGCAACTGTTTATAGTCTTCTGGAATATCGGTCGGTTGAGCCTTTTTTTCAAAGAACTGAGTTTCATCAGCCAAGGTATCAAGGGCCGCCCCAGCAATTTCATGTTTTTGCAATGCTGCTATCAAATCAGCCGTTTTTACGAGGCCACCACGAGCCATGTTAATTACATAAGCGGTTGACTTCATTTTCTTAAAGGCCGCTGCATCTAACATATTAGCTGTTGTCTCATCTAAGGGTGTATGAATGGTCACAATGTCCGATTGAGTTAATATCGTGTCGAGGTCGGTGTACTTCAGATAAGCCTCGAGTTCGGCGTGATGAACCGGGTCGGTAGCGATAACGTTTGCCCCTAACGCTGAATAAATCCGGGCTGTTGTCCCACCAATATGGCCTGCACCGATAATGCCCACAGTCAAATTATAAATTTCGGTACTTTCCAGGCCAGTCCAACGAAAATCTAGCTTATCCATCCGTTGATCATAATAACCAAGTTTACGGACTAGCCGCAGTGCTTGCGTCAAGCCCATTTCAGCAATCGCTCGTGGCGAGTAGGCCGGTACATTGGTTACGATTAAGCCATTCTTACGTTGACCATGTCGAGGCCTACCATCCGGGCCGTTAGCTGCTTAAACCCCATTTTCTTTAACGTTGGATAGATAGAATCATCTAGCATATGTGTTTGTTGGAAATCGATGCCGTCGTAACCATCCGCCCACTTGACGGTTTCCGGCGTCAATCGTTCGGTGACACATTTAATTTCAACATTGTGCTTAGCCGCCCATTGCTTAATGAAAGGCCGTTCCACATCCAAAACCGCATACATAATAATTTTCATTGCTTAACACCCCATTTCGCTTGTTGCAACTTTGCTACTGCTTTTTTAAGCGTGGCTAACGGTTGCGTTGCGGCAAGCCGTTCAAAGCCTTCACCAGCCTTACCAAAGGCTAATCCGGGGACCACCAGGATTCCGGCTTTTTTCAATAATTGGTCAGCGAAATCAACGGAATTTAGCTTAGTTGCCCGAATATCAAGAAAGGCATAGATGCTACCGCTAATCGAACTCACCTTCAACCAGTCAACTTGATTTAATGTCGTTTCCAAATAATGTAGACGCTCTGCAAAAGCACTCGTAATTGGTTGAGCTAGTTCGTCATGGTGCTGGATGGCGTATAAAGCGGCATATTGAGATGGTGTCGGAGCGGAAAATGTCACCCCATCATTAACCATCCCAGCTGCATCAGTTAGCCATTGCGGTGCTAAAAGATATCCCAAACGCCAACCAGTCATTGCAAAGCTCTTAGAGAAGCCATTAATTGTAACCGTGTTTCCTGGTGCATACTTAGCCATTGGGACAAATTGGTGACCCGATAAAACGTAGTCATAATAAATTTCATCACTAAAAATCAACAGATCTTTATCAATTGCTAATTGTGCTAAAGCTTTGAGTTGCTTTGGTATCATTACCATCCCCGTTGGGTTATTCGGTGAGTTGATGATAATTCCCTTTGTTTTAGGTGTTATTTTAGCTGCCACTGCTTCAGCCGTGATTGCAAAACCATCTTCCGGCTTTGTTTTAACAATTACCGGTTGACCGCCACACATTTCGACCTGCTCAATATAAGGTGAGAAACATGGTTCCGGAACGATAATCTCATCGCCAGGATCTAGAACTGCCTTTAAAGCGATAAAAAGGGCATGCTCCGCACCAACTGTGATCATCGCTTGAGTTGGTTGGTAGTTGAGGCCAAAGCGGTGGTTATAGTCCTCACTGACCACTTGGCGTAGCTCAGGCATTCCCATTGCGGCGGTGTAGTGAGTATGTCCCGCTTTAGCTGCCTTCATTGCTGCGTCAATAATCGGCAGCGGTGTCGTAAAATCTGGATCGCCGACTGACAAATCGATTACATCGTTCATAGTTGCTGCTTGTTCACAGACATCAGCCAAAATATTAGGTGCTGGATGTTGATAAGCTTGTCCTAAAAATGAACTATCCATCGTTTAGCCTCCTTAAATTAAAAGTTAATGTGAATTATATCATGATTAATTAATCTTTCAAGTATTTTTATGCAATTATATGGTGAAACAAACATAAATATACAAAAAGCACCCAATCAATTATGATTGGGTGCTTTATTCAATTGAGTAATTCTTTAATTACTTATGTGCTTCTAAGTACTGTTTTGTATAAGAATCAACAGCCCGGAATGCTTGGGCCACATCGTCTGGTTCAACCTTAAATGGTAACCGACTGATGGTGTCATTTTCAGAGCAAGCCGCCTTAGCAGCCTTTAATAACTCCTCGTCAGAAGCTTTTTCTAAGTGCAGATCTTCGAGCGTCGTTGGTAAACCAAGAGACAAGATTAACTTGAAGTACTTGTTATAACGTTTTTGACTAGCACCTTCGAGCATCAATTGAGTTAACGTTCCATAAGCTACTTTTTGGCCATGACTTAGGGCGTGAGTTTCCTCCAAGGTAGTTAACCCATCATGAATAGCATGGGCACCGGACAAGCCACCACTTTCAAAGCCTAGACCACTCATCAACGTATTCGCTTCGATCACCTTTTCCAAAGCCGAAGTAACAACATGCTTCTTAACATCAGCGACGGCTAAATGAGCATATTTGAATAGAGTGTCCTCACATTTCTGGGCAATGGCATTGCCAACCAAGGTCTGCTTTTCATTCAACATCGTATCTGCACCGGCCTGAGCAACTGCCTGGGCTTCAACATTGGTAGCTAAGGCATCGGCAATCCCAGAAATCAACAGGCCCACTGGTGCTCCAGCAACAACCTGACTATCGACTAAGACTAAATTAGGGTTATGACTATAAAACCGGTAATGATCAAAACTGCCATCATCGGTATAAATGACAGACAACCGAGAACATGGAGCATCCGTAGAAGCCAGAGTTGGCATAATTACTACTGGCAAGTTCAAGTTGTCAGCCACCGCTTTGGCCGAATCACTAGTTTTACCGCCACCAAGACCATAGATAACGGAAACTTGTTTGTCCTGACCAATCTTAGTAATCCGGTTAATCTCATTAGTTGATGATTCACCACCAAACGTCACGGTGATAACATCATAATCATTATCCTTCAGATAACTTTCAAATTTCGCACCAACAATCTGATAAACATCCTTATCAGTCAGCAACATTGGCTTCTTGCCAAAGCTCTTTAGGTACTGGTCACTCTTAAATAGTACTCCTTTGCCTTGAACATAAGACGATGGTGAGCCAAATTCTTTGATCATATGATAACCTCCTATAGTTTAATGAAAGCGTTTTCTATTAACCACAATTAAACTATAAGTCCGGAAACCGGTTTCCTGTCAACCCCGTTCGCCAAATAATCTTAAATTTAATTTCATCAGCTAGTGGCACCTTCCCGAGCGCTAAATCAACGGCAGTTTGACCCATTTGCTGGTAACGTTGATCGATAGAGGTAAAGTTTAATAACTGACTTGGCAACTGGTTACCCTGACCAATAACCATTGTCGATTGCCCAACTTCGTGAATCACTTGATAAGCTCCTGCAGCAGTTGCATCCCCTTCCGTTAGGACAGCATCCACTTTTAACGGCAATAGTTTCTGTACTGCTTGGCGACCATCGACTAAATTACGACAATGGTAGCAAACATTCTCTCGCGAAACTTGGTAACCATAAATAGCTCGATAAGCCTGAAAGATCTCTCTAGTACTCCGACTTTCTTTGGGCGGCCGAATCAATAAGAAACCAAGTCGCAAGTAACCTTGATTTTTCAAAGTTTGAAACAGTTCTTTTAATACTGCCAGCCGGCTTGTTCGCACTGTCCTAATAGCCGAATCGTCAAGATCTTCGCAAAAGACAAGATTACCAAAGCGTTGATATGGAGCAATTTCCTCGTATGGTAGGTGATGTGAGGTAATAATTAATGAATTGACCAGCCGATGCTCCAACTCATTCAAATAATAACGTTCTTTTGATGGCCGATAACTAGTTGGCATTAGAACCACTTCTTTCCCCATTTTTGCAGCCGCAATACTGATGGCGTTGGTTAATGCTTGAAAATAAGGGTGGTCAAAGAATGGCACCATCACTCCAATTCGATTGTTAATGTTTTTACTGAGATGGGCAGCCATACCATTATAATGAAAATCGAGTTCTTGCATAGCCTGCCCAATCTGTTTTCCTAATTGTTGACTAACATGGCCGTGCTTAGTTAAATATTTAGAAACGGTTGAAGGCGCACAGCCAACTTTTTTGGCAATGTCGTAAATCGTGGTCATTTTCCTACTCCTTTATTTGCATAAGAACTTGGCTTTAGTTTTAGCATAATCTTGTTTTACAGTTCAAACAATTAGACAGCAAAAAGAGAAACACAAGCAGCTAACACGGTTGCTTGTGTTTCCTTTATTTTAAATAGTCAAACGTTTAAACATTTCTCGATAATCAGCCACACTCGCCACCCCGGCATATTCACGTTGAGCTTTAATTAACCTTTTAAATCGACTTGAATCAACTAAGGCTAAGCATAATCGGTTAACAAGACTATTTACTTCTTCCTTAGGGAAAACATTATCTGGATCAGCTAGCTGTGGATTATGTAAGGTGGAATTAAAGCCAAGAATCAACATATTTTGCTCAAAGGCTTCTCGATCAGCCGACAGAATTTCGTCCCCATAGTTAATATCGAGGTAAAAATCCGCTGTCCGCCAAAGACGATGAGCTTGCGCATTAGTCACATTAGGATAAAGATTAACATTATGATAATCTTGTAAGGCCATTAGGCGGGATGACATTGCGGTTAGAGCCATGATATTAAAATGCACCTGTGGCAATGCCCTAACCAAGGGAACTATTTGTTCTAGCTGATCGGAATTAGTAGCAATTAATGCCTTTGCCCGTCCTTGGTTTTGCCGTTTATTCGGAGAAATCATACCTAGATAGTGAAAATCAACCTGATCACTAGTCAGCCTTCCCTGCCAGTTTTGCCAATCCTGGTAACGCTGAAAGACGATGTGTTTGGACCGAGTCGGATGATACATCAAATACTTCATATTGCCTGGTAGGTCAGCATTGACCGGCTCATGCCAGAAGAGCGTATCTTGACCGTTTCCCGCCGTTGCTTGTTCTACGCGGTATGATTCATTCAACGTATTATAAAAAATGTGGTCTAAGTGATAACCGCGCAGGCGCAAGAAGAACCTTATCAAGTCAACCTTGTCATTAAAGAAGTACTTTTGATGCTGATAATTTAACACCAAATTACCTAGCAAGAGATGCTCAACCATAAATTTATGACCATCTGCATCAAAATACTGGCGCAAGGTAGCTTGATTATGGTCGTAAATGGTTTGCGCAAAGCGGTAACCAAACTGGTTATAATGGTCAATCCAGATAATTTCTCCACTTGTACCAAGCCATTGAACCTCTTTAACGGTTCGCTGTTGATTTCCCGGATGCCAATAAACAATCTTGGCCCGCTGTTGACTAAGGTGATAAACCGCTCCGTCATTCAAGTCACCAGTGATTCGCCAATATGGTGGTACCGGTACCTTATCAAAGTACAACGATGGTCGGTTAGTATCAAAATGACCAAAGAAACGAACGAAAGAGTCAATCCCTGCTGGTAAGAAACCATCATCATGAATAACGACTGTCGGAATTTGGAGACCAGCTTGTCGTTGCGATTGCCAAAGATCATGGGTAGCCTGGTCAAAATGTTCAAATAGGTTAAGCATGCTGAAGCCTCCTTAAAAAATCTTGCCATTTTCGAACCACGTTCACGTCTAAATAAGGTACTGCCATCTTGTAAGCTTGATCATGAAACGCAGTCAATGAATCATGCCGAAATAGTTTTACAATTCCGGTTGCCAAGCTTTGCCACTTTTTGTGCTCAGCCTGACCTTCATCGTAAGGAATCAAGTAACCGCTTTGCCCATCTTTAATAAAGGTTGGATTACCATAAGGCACATCAAAGCCCACGATTGGTAATCCCGAACCAACTGCTTCTAAGAGACTTAGGCCAAAGCCTTCATTAGTTGATGCGGAAGCATAAGCCGAATAATTCGCATAGACCGTGGTCAAATCGTGTTGTCCCATCAAATGAATATAACCATTAGCGTTCAATTGTTGAATCAACTTCTGAAGCCGTTGCCACATTGGACCCTGACCATAAATATCCAACGTTACATCCGGGATTTGTCGGTGAGCAGCAACCACAGCACGAATAAGCCAATCCAGGTGCTTTTCTGGTGCCAAACGCGAAGCCGTAATCAAGGCATGTCTCCTTCGCTGACCATTTGGATAACGCAAGGTAGTTAAGCTACCCACGGGAATCGTTACTGCTGTAACTTGTTGGTGATTATATTGGGCTTGTTGATGGATAAAGAGATTCCGTTCTTGCTTAGTTGAAAATAAGAAGGCATCGACTTGCTGAGGATGATTAAATTGGTAATCATAAAAATTATTCCACAAGATATGCTGAGCAGTCGTGCCAATCTTGCTGTAGTGTTCAGCGTGAATTGGGGCGACCACCTTAGCTGGACCATGGTTTTCTAAAATCAGCTCCCCATTGGCCAACTCCTTATCCTCATTGAGACGATCCATAATAATGACGTCATTCGTTTGAAAGTGCAATTGATGAAGCATGGCTCGATAAAGCTCATTCTTAGATGAGATGAAGCGTCCATCGGCAAACTGATAAATCTCGTGTCCGCGATCATAACTTTGTCGGTAAGCACGACTACCATCTTGATTATAAAAATCCCGAGCAACAACGTAATTAGTTCCTACAATTCCCTGATAATACTCACTGACGTACTTAGTATAAGAATAGTAATCTCGCTGAAGCAGTTGGCCATTCAATGTATACGAGACCTGATCAATTGCTTGCTTGTTAAAATTATCAGTCCGGGCCGTAATTAAAACTTGTTTATCCGGATAACGATACTGAATTTCTTTACCCCCATTAAGAACCGTACGCTGAAAGCCTGGTGACAAGCTTTTTTCAAATTTAGTCAATGAATAAGTTGTTGGGGCAATTTTAACGTCGGTAAAGAAATTATAAAGCCAAATTACCTGATCATCCTGCAGGCCCAAGTTATTAGTCAATTCTTCAATGTTATTGTTTAATGATATATATGAAAAAATCACCTTTGTTGGAACCTTAAGCTTGTTTAATAGTTTAACCCGGTAAGCTTGGGCATATTCAATGCCGCTATTAGCCCAACCAATTCCTAAATTAATGTTATAAACCGTCATATTTTTCCTCCTACGATAAAAAAAGAACCCCAGCAGTCTCGCGAATACTGCTAAGGTCCTTTCCATTGCCCGTAACCATCCACCTGGTTTCGAAAAATAAAAGTAAATAAATTTGGGGAGGTTATTTACTCTTTGAATGGACCCTGCCACGAGCAATGATTTTTATTCACTTGTTATTCAACGTCATGCTTCTTTCTAGCAGCTAAGCCGGCTAAGCCAAGAGTTGCAGCCAGCTCAACGCCAGCGGCACCAAGGATAGCAGCCTTATTAGTTGCATTCCCAGTCTGCGGCAAAGTAATGTTGTTACCACTATTATCACTATTAGATGTTGTAGTCGTGGTGGTAGTTGTAACCTTGCTACCTACATTGTTACCGCTCATGTTGGTTGTAGCTGATGCCGCACTGCTGTTGCCAGTAGCTTCAGAACCATTGTTGCCACCAAAGTTAGCACCACTATTATTAGCAGTGCCGTTAGTTGCAACAGAACCAGTACCGTTGGTTAAGCCACTATTAGCATTACCGTTCAAGCCAGCATTACCAGTGGATGAGCCATTATTGGCAGTCGATCCATTGCCATTAGTAGTAGAACCACTATTCGTATTACCAGAAGCGCCATTGCTATTTGTAGTACCACTGTTGTTAGTAGTAGAGCTATTATCATTAGTGCCGCTATTCGTGGTGTCACTACCATTCTTGTTGTAGGTTATCGTCGTATTAACACTTGGGTTAATTGGCGTAACCGTGCTGGTTGATGGTGTGTAGCCACTAATCGTTGGTACGGCTTCGTTTGGTACGACCTTGGTTGGATCATTCGGATCATTCCGGTAAGTTTGAGCATTG
>NZ_JBFLGB010000026.1:0-22559 GCF_041859915.1 Limosilactobacillus sp. | reverse complement strand
AATTCCGGCGATAATTCACCAACTTGGTGAGTTTAGATAGACCAATGAGGGAAGTAAATTGATGAACAATATTGTGAAGCTCGTTTTCTGTATTTTTTTGTCTTATAATATTCATGACGTAAGTCTCCTTTGTATCTTGGCTTTGGTCGACTAAAGTATACAACGCAGGAGAGCTTGCGTTTATTTTTTTGCCAAAAAAGCCAATAACCACACGCCTTTGGCGTGATTATTAGCTTTCAAGTTTCATCAATACATTTGTTATCCCAATCATTATCTGACATGAAAGGTCAGATGTAAAATGTTTGGTAAGAATATTTTAAATGGTAAACAGCTTTGTGAAAAATTAGGTATTAGTACCACTTTACTATACCGACTCCTTAAGCAAGGAATGCCTTATCACCAACTATCTACTGGAAGCCGTAAGTACTATAACATTGATGAAGTCCAACAATGGCTACTACACGCGGGATTTCATCAGCAAACCACGTGGACAAAGTAGGTAAGAAGGTTGTAAGATATCTGTTAGATCAGTTCTTACAACCTTTTCTTTTTAGCGAAGGAGAAGGTTTATATGATCAAAAAAATGAAAACAGGTAAACATGCTGGGCAGTACCAAGTACGTATCCAACCCGTTAATAAGGTAACAGGTAAGCGTGAAAGTTGGCCAATTGAATACGCTAAGAATATGCGTGATGCGAAGGCCGTTGAACGTAAGATGTGGGCTGATTATGAGGATGGAATGCAGTTATGGGATGGCACCACAGTATTTGCGGATGCTTTTGAACGATATGTGAAACAACGTAAGAGTTCTATTTCACCTGTTACTTATCGTGATTGGAGTAACTCGGCTGCTGAATTCAAAAAGTATTTTCAAAATGCCAAAATTAAGGATATCAATGAACGAGTGGTTGAAAAGTTTGCTCATGATTTTGTGCGTAAACATAAATCAACAGTTGGTCGAGCTACTGTAATTGCCCATCGGTTAGCACACATGCGTAATTTCTTCAAAGAGATAGTTGGGACAGTGGTTAAGTCCAATCCGGTTCCTGAGCAATTTTTAGATAAATTCTTTCGGAAGAGTGACTTCAGTGTTAGTAAGCAGCGTTATATTTTTTCCAATGATGAATTGCAATCGATTAAAGAACAGATTCAACTAGGCTTAAATAATACTTCGGTTGCTAATTGGGGTACTCGCTTGGCCTTGTGGATTGATTTAGAAACCGGAATGAGGCCTGGTGAAGTTCAAGCATTGAGATTTGATAACCTTGTTGTTGAGGATGAATATCCAACGTTCAAGATCAATGATTCATGGTCTGATTATGCTAAGGCCTTCAATGGTTCACTGAAAGCACGTCCTAAGGGTTATTCTAGGTATTGTCTACCAATTTCGCAGTCACTTGCGGATTTTGTTGAATTGTACCGAAGCGAGCAACAGAATTTCTTGAGTCGTCATGGCTTGAAAAATCCGGAAAATTTGATGTTCCTGAATTTACATGATTACAAGACTTGTGCGAATAATATTCCGATTACTCAGCGGAGCATGAATGAAATGCTAAAGAAGATTTGCAACAAGCTAGGAATTGAAGGGCATGGAGCTCAATTGTCCATGTATTCTTTCCGCCATACGCTGTGTACAAAACTTGCTAACAAGCCAGGGATGTCTTATCCGTGGGCTGCTGAGCGAATGGGTAATAGTCTAGCTATCTTTATGCGTGTATATGTTAAATCTGATCGCGACGTTAACCGAAAGATGATGGATAATTGGATGGCTTAATTAACTGCATGAATGAGTGTTAACTATTAATGCACATTTTATCATCTGGTTTCAGCAGATGGATGAGGTTTGCAATTTAGGCACAAATTATGCACACAATTTATTAATTCTAAGTTTCAAAAGACTGATGTATCAAGGGAAGGCGTGGATTAACCTCCGACCTTCTAGTCAGCACTATAAAGAGTCTAATAGCCTATTCTGACGGCATTTCAGTCGTTAGAATAGGCTATTTTACGTTAAAAAACGTTATCGACTTCTCACTTTTTCTCACGTGAGTGTTTTTTGTGTTGTTTTGATCTACGACGGATTGCTGCAGGCCAACGGCACCAAGCATTTAGCCGATTTTGATGTGTGAAAAAGTGAGAAATAAGGGCAAAATTTGATGATTTAAGTAGTAAGAATAGTCGCGTATCAAAATGTACTAAAGAGAAGCGATGTGGATAAATTAATGTATATATTATATAATAAAATTGTATATACGAAGAGAAAGGAGCCTGAATAATGGCTATTAAGTCACCAACTAAAATTTTCAAATCAGGTAATTCAAGTGCTGTGCGGATTAGTAAGGACATTATGGATGCAGCGGGGCTTAAAGTAGGCGATAAAATCAATGTGACCCTTAATTCTCATGATGGTAGTGTTGTGATTAAGGCTGCTGATACCGATAATAAGGCCCATGATCATTTTTCTGAAATTTTGAATCAGAGTTTAGACGAAGATCAAGCAATATTGGACTTCCTAAAGGATAAGTAAACATGGAATATTTGACTGAGGAAGAGCTAACTGAAATTAACCGTCGAATCATTCGTCGGGCTGGTGAAGGCTCAATAGGTGTATTGGATGTTAACGGATTAAATAGTATTATTGAAGCGCCAAAGCAGGTTTTCTTTGGGCGTGAGGCTTATCCGACGGTTTGGTTAAAAGCAGCCTACTATTTGCAAAAGATTACTAAGAAACACCTCTTTGCTGATGGTAATAAACGGACAGCATTTGAAGCTGCAAAAGTATTTTTAATCTTGAACGGAATAACTCTTCACTTTGAAGGGATTGAGGCTGGACAAATGGTTTTAGATGTTACTAACTCTCCCGATTCAGAAGAAGTCATGTTGAAAGTGGCAGAGTATCTGAAAAAACATCAAGTCAAAAAGTGATTTTAATATGACACTTTTCCCGCCACATCAACTTTTGAACAAAGTTCTTGACTACACTTTTAACATTGGGTCTTAACACGTTTAGAGTTAAATACTGTTGTATCAATACTTCAGTTATCCTAAAGCATAATCGCCTATTCTGACGGCATTTTCAGTCGTTAGAATAGGCTATTTTACGTTAAAAAACGTTATCGACTTCGCACTTTTTTCTCACGTGACTGTTTTATGTGTTACTTCAAACCACGTTGAATCGCTGTAGGCCAACGGCACCAAGAACTTAGCCGATTTCGGTGTGTGAAAAAATGAGAAATAAAGGTAAAATTTATTGATTTAAATATCATGTATAATCTGGGAAATTTACTTTTTATTATTGGTTAAATGCATTGTCGGCCGATTCTCTCTCGTCCATTTTTGGGGATTACTATCGTCCGGGATGGTGCCGTTCAAAATCTGTTTATAATGTTGAACTTTATGATCCATATAATCGACAGTGGCTTTGGCTTCTGATAGCTGTTGATAAGCTCTTTTGCGTTGGTGCAAAATAATTTGATACCATTTCTGCATGTTTTCATGGGATTCAGGTAATTTGCAAAGTTTACAATACTCCTTGATGTCGTCAATTGAGGCCCCACATCCCTTTAGGCAGGTAATCCCCTGCATCCAATTAAGTGATTTTTCGTTAAATACACGTCGATTCTGTCCATCACGTTCACATGGCAGGATATTGATGTCGGTATAGTAGCGAATAGTGTATTCTGTGACATGAAACATTGCGGCAAACTGTTTTAATGAATAGGTCATACCATTCTCCTTAAGCTAAAAGATTGACTTCGAGTTACACGAACTAACTATACTTTATGGTAACACGAGTAGTTAAGCACCGTGCTTGAAAGAAAGTTTTTTAAATGGAAACTATCACGTTAAATAATAATGTTGAAATGCCGCTGTTGGGCTTTGGTACCTTTCAACTTGCTGGCCAGAATTGCGTAGATGCGGTCAGCACCGCAATAAAAAATGGCTATCGGTTAATTGATACTGCAGAGGCTTACGAAAACGAGGAAGCAGTTGGACAAGGAATAAAGGCGAGTGGCATTGATCGCCGAGACTTATTTATCGTAACCAAGGTTAATTTTAAGTCCTATGATAACGTACGGGACGCCGTCCTTTCCTCCATGCATAAATTGAATACCGACTACCTGGACCTGGTCCTCCTGTATTGGCCATTTGGTAACTACTATCATGCTTGGCATGAACTGGAACGACTTTATCAAGAAAAGCGAATTCGTGCTATTGGGGTATCTAACTTTGAACCAGACCGGTTGGTTGATCTTATTTCATTTAATAAGGTAGTGCCTGCCGTCAACCAGATCGAAACAAATGTCTATTGCCAAAGAAAGTCAGATCGCAAATGGTTGGCTAAGTATGGAGTCCAACAAATGGCGTACGCACCTTTGGGGCAGGGAAAACGAAACAAGATGTTCTCAGAACCGGTGATTATTTCACTAGCAAAAAAGTATGGGAAAACGCCAGCACAGGTATTACTACGCTACTTTACTCAGAAAAAGGTTATTGTTATTCCAAGAAGTACACGTATAAAGCATATTCAAGAAAACATTGATATCTTTGATTTCACAATGACAGATAAGGAATTACAAACAGTTGCAGACATTGATAAACGCCAGCCATTGATTGGCAATCCTGAAGATCCTAGTCTTGTTGAAATGGCTATGAATTGGTAGGAGAGTGACCATAAATGAATGTGTTGATTTTAGGTGCCACTGGTACGTTGGGAACCGCGCTAACGAAAAAATTAATGACGACAACAAAAGAGCATCTGACCTTGTTTGCCCGACATGCTGATAGGTTAAAGCCTCAAGCGCGTACTCGAATTATGGTAGGAAACGCTCTTGAACGTAATGATCTAAGACGGGCATTGAAGGGACAAGACGTGGTTTTCTGTGCCATTTCTGGTAAACATCTTCCTCAAGTTGCAAACAACCTTGTTGAGTTAATGCCTGAGGAAAAGGTTGACCGCCTAATTTTTATGGGTGCCGTTGGGATATATAATGAAATTCCCGATGAAATGGATGGAAAAGATAACCTAGTAAATAATCAGGCTCAGTTACCGAATAGGAAAGCAGTTGATATTATTGAAAGTAGCAATCTAAACTATACAATTATTCGACCAGGCTTTCTAAGGGCAGGTAAAGAGGATGATTTTGTGCTAACTATTAAGGGTGAAAAGGCAAGGGGGTATATAACAACAGTCCCATCATTACTCAAATTTGCCACTCACTTGATTAGCAATGATAAGATGTATTCAAGGAGGAATATCAGTATCACTAGGGATCTGATTTAATGTCCTAATTTAAATACTCGCAGGTGCCAACATGGAAACAAGAATTTTACGTTATTTTTTAGTAGTAGCTAAGCAGGGAACAATTTCGGCGGCTGCACGGGAATTACATATCTCTCAACCAACGCTCAGTCGGCAAATTCAACAGCTCGAGACGCAACTTAATACTCCCCTATTTACCAGGGAACGGCGACGAATGTACCTGACTAAGGCTGGTAGTGCATACGAAAAGAAAATTCGGCGGATAATAGCTGAACTCGATCAGGCTAATCAAATGATAGCAAACATTAATAATAATGATTTAACCGGCACAATTCATATTGGTTGTGTTGAATCGGAAGTAACGAAGCTATTATTACCCCAACTGATTGCTTTTCATAGACAGTATCCACACGTGCGCTACGATTTTTATGATGCCGATGGTGAAGATATTCAGGAACGAATGGATCAAGGAAACATAGAACTGGGCGTGGTCTGTGCACCGATTAGTACCGTTAAATATCATACTCTTAAGTTACCAATTCAAGATCGGTGGGGATTACTAGTTAAATCAGACAGTAAGTTAGCTCACCATCAAGTGATTACAGCCGAAGATCTACAAAATTTGCCGTTAATCATTCCCCATCGGGCATTATTCTATGATGATTTAAATGAGCTGGTTCAGGGAAGAGAGTTAGAGATAGTTGCAGAATCAAACCTACTCACCAATGTCAGCTACCTTGCTCAAGCAGGTATTGGAAATATTGTTTGTATTGAAGAAGCTCCACGACCATCTTCAACTAATTTAAAGTTTATCCCCTTCTCTCCTGAACGTCGTCAAACACAATTTCTTATCTGGCCAAAAGGAAATACTTTAACTGAAGCAACGCAAAGATTTATCGAAAAGCTCCAAACTATATATGCCTAAATTGAGTAGACAAGTATTAACTATAAGCAATTTACATTCATAATTAGTCACCTCATAATAGCACTAAAGAGGCGTTGATCGATGAAGTATAGTCATATTCCACAGACAGATATTAAAATATCTAAATTAGCGGTTGGTGGGATGAGCTTTGGTAAGCCCGCCATGAAGACTTATCGGTGGATTTTAAATGAAGAACAGACCGATAAGGTGGTTCAATATGCCCTTAGTTTGGGCATCAATTTTTTTGATACGGCTAATGTTTACGGAATGGGCACAAGTGAAGAGTACATTGGTAATTCATTGAAGAAACATCAAATCTCACGAGATAAGGTCGTCCTTGCTAGCAAGGTTTACTTTAATGATGGTCGCCCTTCCAAAGAAGCAATTAATCGGGAAATTGATGGTACTTTAAAGCGGCTGGGCACCGATTATCTAGACCTATATATTATTCATCGCTTTGACTATGATCATCCAATCGAAGAAACCATGGAAGCTTTGGATAACGTAATTCAAGAAGGCAAAGTGCGGGCCATTGGCGCTTCGGCTATGTATGGATACTAATTTCAAAACATGCAACACGTTGCTGAAAAAAACGGCTGGCACCAGTTTGTCGCAATGGAGAATCACTATAACCTCCTTTATCGTGAAGATGAACGAGAACTGATTCCTATTTGCAAGCAAGATGGTGTGATGATGATGCCATATAGTCCGTTCGCCAGTGGGCATTTGACCCGGCCAACTTGGGAAGGACATTCCAAACGTAATGAAACGGATACTTCAGAACGGGCCAAGTACGACCATGCTAAACAGCAGGATATGCCGATTATTAAACGGGTCGCTGAAGTGGCTGACCAACATCATGCCAAGATGTCGCAGATTGCCCTAGCCTGGCAATGGGCCAAGGGGATTACAGCACCAATTGTTGGTGCAACTAAGACTCAGTACCTGGATGATGCGGCACGGGCCGTTGAAGTTGAATTAACTCCTGATGAAGTGGATTATCTCGATGAACCATACACAGCTCACGAGATTGTCGGCGCACTTAATCAGAACCCCGTGGGCATGTTACCCAAGGATGTTAAGTAGGAGGGCATATTATGAGTTTGGTTGTAAACCTGTATTATACCGGTGAAAATGACAGTGCTAAACGATTTGCCGAAGAGATGGAGAAGACTGGAGTCGCGCAACGGATTCGTAATGAGCCTGGGAATGAACGGTATGATTATTTTCAATCACTGAACGATTCAGAGACGATTCTCTTGATTGATCAGTGGCGTGACCAACAAGCCTTGAATGCTCACCATGCGTCACCAATGATGCATAAACTCGCTAATCTGCGAGAAAAGTATGACCTGCACATGCGCGTTGAGCGTTACGTTACTGATGTACAGGGAATACCAGCGAATGATCAGAAATTCATTCGTAAATAACGCATTATTAATTAATGAAGGGAGCCATTCGACTATGAAAGCAACCGTATATGAAAAGCCGGGCGATGTTGAACTTAAGGATGTTCCTAAACCGGAAATAAAGACGGCCAATGACGCCATTATCAAGGTCGTTCGGGCCTGTGTCTGCGGATCGGACCTATGGTTTTACCGGGGCATTCATGAATTTTATCGTCCAGGAACGGTGGTTGGCCACGAAGCAATTGGCATCGTGGATGCGGTTGGTGGAAACGTCAAGAACGTTAAACCAGGTGACTTTGTGATCGTACCGTTTACCCATGGTTGTGGGCACTGTGTCGCCTGCAAGAATGGTTTTGACAGTAATTGCCTTAACAGCAACTTCGCCAGTGGCATTACTACCGGTTACCAGGCTGAATACCTGCGGACAGAGAATGCTAGCTGGGCATTGGTCAAGATTCCTGGTCAACCAAAAGACTATTCCGATGCACAGTTGAACGACCTTTTGACGCTGGCCGACGTGATGGCAACTGGTTACCACGCTGCTACTAGTGCTGAAGTAAAGGATGGCGAAACCGTAGCAGTTATTGGTGACGGTGCGGTTGGCCTTTGTGGCGTTATCGGTGCTAAATTGCGTGGTGCCAAACGAATTATCCTGTTGAGTCACCATGCTGACCGAGCTAAACTTGGGCGTGAGTTTGATGCTACGGATATCGTTTCTAGTAAAGGTGACCAAGCAGTTAAGGATGTTTTAGCGTTGACCGAAGAAAATGCCGGGGTTGATGCAGTTCTTGAATGTGTTGGTGCGACTAGCGCAATTGAGCAGGCCGGATAAATTGCTCGTCCAGGTGCTGTGATTGGCCGGGTTGGTGTTCCTGAAACGGAGCCTAAAGCAAACCAGCTTTTTGGTAAAAACATTGGCCTTCGTGGGGGAACGGCGCCGGTAACCACTTATGATAGGCAAGTATTACTTGATGCCGTTCTAAATGGTAAGATCCATCCAGGAAAGGTATTCACGAAGCGGTTCAAGCTTGATGAAATCAAGCAGGCTTATGAAGCGATGAATAAGCGGCAAGCAATTAAGTCACTGGTAATCGTAAGTGAATAAATAGAAGAGTCAACTACTTGTATTAAGTCAAATAGAGACTGAGTTAACGCCCAGTCTCTATTTTAAATACTTAAGCTCTCCGGTGAGGCCGGGAGCTAACTTAACTATTCTAAAATAAAGGAGTAAGTCTTCGATGAACAATCAAGATAACAGTTTGATAAGTGACCCGAAAGGTAAGATTTTTGATGTAAGTCTACGGATTCTGATGGCGCTGATTGGGATCTTTCTTCTATCCATTGGAACGTCCTTCCTGCTAGGGGGACACGTTGGTACACCGCCGTTTACTGCAACTAATGTTGGTGCCTCGAACATGCTGCATATTGGCTTAGGTAACTTTCAATTAGCCTTCAACCTGATTATTTTAGTGGTTGTTCTATTTCTTGATCATTCAATGATCGGGATCGGGACAATCCTGAACATGGTGCTAGTCGGTTATATTATCCAGTATGGTAATGTCTGGTATCAAAATACCTTTGCGACCAATCATCACATGGGCTTGCTCCTAATTATTGGTGACCTGGTTATCGGTATGCTGTTATTTACATTTGGGGCATCACTATACATGTGTGCGGACCTGGGGGTTGCACCTTACGATGCCATTGCCCCGATTGCGTCCTCAAGGCTTCATATCAAATATAAGACAGCGCGAGTTATTCAGGATATTGCCTTTATGATTTGTGCACTGTTGGTTCATGGCTCGGTTGGGGTGGCAACCTTCGTGATTGCTTTCTTCGCAGGTCCCTTGATTAACTATTGGACTATCCACGTTAGTCGGCCGGTTCTGCACAACATTCATTTGATTGCCGAAAACAAGACGAAGATTCGTCGGTTGGGGTCTTCTCTTAAGCAAGCGGGAATTATTAGTTATAAGACGGTGATTAATTGGTATCGGGAGACGCTCCAGACACAGCTATCAGCTTCCCGTTATTCTAACCATGAGTTGGATGAGCAGCTTGATATTGCCAAAAATAATCTGTTACGGGCACAGAAAATTTATAAGTCGATGCAAGATGAATATGATGTTTTAACACAAGAGAAGAAACGTCGACTGGATGCAACCAATGAAAAGCAATAATCATAAAACTACAGGAGGTTAGCTTTTTGAACAAACATTGAAAAATCGGCATTCGGTTTGTTGGTTTATGGATTGGAAGGTAGCGGTTGAGGATATTTGACAGGATCTGCTAGGCTTCATCGACCTGATTGGGGACGATCTTGGAACTAGTTCGCTAAGTAAAAAACCAAACTGGAAGTTACAGCTATCAAGGGTGATTCCAATGTACCCATAACGTCACGTAAGAACTGGTCAAAATGGACCCGGCAGAACATGACGGAATGGGCTTCGGTTTGGTGGTTGAGAAAATGAATCTCACAGCGGCAAAACGGTACAATACGCAAACTATCCTTTACTTAACCCTGAATCGGCAGAATCACTGTATAACCTTGATGCCTTGGGCAATGATATTGTTCTCGGTACCAGCAATTGGGAATTCCAATTGTCGAAGGCATCATCGATATCGAATAGAATTGTAATGTAACTTAGAGTTGGAGGCGCAAGATAACGGCATTTTGGCAGTGTTAAAACTCGGCTAACTCACTTAAGACTACATGTTTATTTGCCAAAATGTTTGCCATGAAAATACAATAATTGAGTTTAATAGCCAGTTATAACGGCGAACCCCCGTACTATTTTTAAATATGAGGTAGATTGTAAAATTTAAGTTGAACATTTAAGTGGACAGAAAAACCCATAAAGGTCTTTAATGGTGTTACCATAACATTCCATTGAAAGAAGGACCTTTATGGGCACCACTATCTTATCATTTTCAGACCGCGTTGTCATCGAAACACTTCATAATGAGAAACGATCCCAAAGGTCGTGGTCATCATTTTGAATCACTAGAGCGGCGGCATAATCGACCGAGTATATATTCTAAACGCATTAGTCAAAGCAACCGGGTTGTTTATTCGATTGATTCAAAAAAAACCTGGTAACCATTTTTAGTGTTTGGGGACACTATGCCAGTGGTGTCCATGCGCTGGACCAACATATTTTATGATGGCAGTAAATCAAGCAGCCTGCTATAACGATTAAAAGTACCGTTATAGCAGGCTGTTTTGTAAAAATAAATATAAGAAGTAATTACTTAACCAGGTAACGCAGCCAGACAGCGCCATCTTCATAGGATTTGACGCCCTTTAATTGTAGGGCCACTGGCTGACGATTGCCGGGACGACCGTCAAACAGGCTGGACTGACCGATACGGCCATCGATTCCGGGCCCAATTAAAACGCTGATTTCATCAACCAAGCCAGCGTTGAGAAAGCCGCCGTTAATTTTACCGCTACCGACAATTGCCAGCCGCCTAATACCAAATTCGGTTGCTAGAATGTCCATTGCCTGCCTTAAATCGATCTGGCCCTTACCAGTCGCAATCCAGGAAATGTTTTGTCGGTCAAGGTAATCCAAGTACTCCTTAGTGACGTCTTCACTAGTAATAATCAGGTGGGGGAAAACTAGTACTAGTTTCAGTGCCCCAGCACAACGTTCCCTTAGTATCAACCACAATATTGTAGCTATCCGCGGTTACGTTTTTAGTAAAGGTCGTCTTATTAAGTGTGGCATTGTCTTGGGGAATATACTGGCCACCACCAGTTAATTCACTTGCAGCAGTCACCCGACCACTAATGCGGGTAGGAGCGTTAATTGCATCTAATGATGAATAATATTCTGGATTTCCGCCAAGTTGGGCGGTCATCCCGCAATCGATCCGCCCGTCAACTGACTCCATCATATGAACGATAATGTACGGCTTGCTCATTTATAATTCCTCCTTAAGATTTCTTCTTTAATATTAAATCGTAGCGGTAGCTATTTGAAATACTTATTATTAATTAGGATTCATTCCAAAAATGAATTACAAATAAGGGGGGGATTATAAAACTTCCTGTGGGCTTTGCGTATTTAATATGACCATTATTCTGGCAGTACATCAAGGGCTATTTGAGGGTCCGGTACCCGTTCAAGGTAAACTTATTTAACAGCTGAACGTCATGATACCATTTATCATTTTTCCTGAAGTGGTTAGCACGGTTAACGGCAAAGGAACCGTGAAGGGTATATAAGAATAATGTTTCAGCGTCTTCTTTACCGAGTCCCGTCTTTTTTTGAATTGCGGGAACTACTCGATTGCGTTCATGAACCATGATGCGCCCGACGATGTATTCGGTTAAATCAGGATCAAGGAGTAATTTACGGTATTTTGCGCTTGCCCCCACCCGCTGGCAGGCTGGTATTAAAGACTCATTTTCTTTCAGGTAATCAACACTGAAGTCATTGATTTCCAGGTAATGCGGTGATGTCACCATAATGGCATCATCAAGGACCGCATTCAAAACGTCGTTAATCGAATCAAAGTGGAGATAGAAGGTCGACCTGCTAATGTCGGCCTTTTCGCAGATCTTTTTAATCGTGATTTTGGAATATTGTGTTTTTTGGATCAGCTCTAAAAAACTGTCTTTGATTACGTTGATTGTGTATATTGTTCGTCGATCTTGTTTTCTTGGTCCGTTTGCCAATGGTTCCACTATCCTTTCAATTAACCAGTAGGGAAGAGGTGTCCTGTTCTTGACACTTTTATTAGAGTGTCCATAAACCGATAGATTTTGCAAAAACGTTATTAATTTTAAGGGCACCGGTAACTACAATTAATAATATCATTTAACTACACGGTGTTCAAAAATAGACACGATATCGGATAAAGGAGAACCAATATGACTGATCTTGAAAATGTCGTAGCTCATATTAATAATGCTGATGCAATTATCATTGGTGCCGGTTCAGGGATGTCAAATGCTGCCGGAATGAATTTTTGGTATGAGGCCAGCCCTTTATTTATGAAGTACATGCGGGACTTTTATCAAAAGTATCACTTTGAAGGGATTTTTAAGGGATTCTATAACCGGTTTGCGTCGGAAGAGGAACGGTGGGCTTACCTACTAAAAATGTTGAAGATGGTTTCAACGATTCCGCCACAAAATGATGTCTATAACTATCTGAAAACAATTGTCCACAACAAGCCTTACCACATTATCACCACGAACCAAGATATGTTGTTCAAGAAGTTCTTTCCCGCAGAACACGTGAGCGAAATCCAAGGATCGTGGGGATTCTTCCAAAGTAAAAATACAGCAACGGATAAGAATTTGTACCCAATTAATCGTTACCTTGATAAATTACTACCTAAAATTGAAAGCAACCGACTACCCACGACGTTGATACCTAAAAGTAAGGTTGATGGAACACCACTTATCCCGTGGGTGCGGGGGCCGGAGTTTCTTGAAGATAAAAAATATTATGAAGAATACGAAAAAGCCAACCGCTTTCTTGGTAAGTACCGCTTAAAGAAAGTTCTCTTTATAGAAATTGGGGTTGGCCGGATGACGCCGATGTTTATCCAGGAGCCATTTTGGGAAATGACGAATTACTTAGCCCACTCATTCTACATTAACTTTAATCCCCAAGATGCGCTAACCAATCCAGTAATAAAAGACCGGTCACTATTAATCAGTACTGATACGGCAAAGGCTTTGCAAAGTATTGCCCATTTAATCAAAGGAGGACAAAATGACGAACGCGATTAAGACGGCCCAACAATGGCTTCATGATGCTGATGCATTTTTGATAACTGCTAGTAACGGCTTTTCAATTTCCGAGGGGTTAAACCTATTTGCCAGTGATCGTAAATTGACGACTGTTCTAGGCAATCTCGTTGAAAAGTATAATTTACCAAACCTACTTGGGGCACTTAACTACCACTACCCCAATGTCCTTGATAAGTGGCGCGTTTATGCGCGAATTGCGGAATATTACAACTATAATTACTATCCCGCTGAATTAATGGATAAGTTACGACAGATTGTGGGGGACAAGCCTTACTTTATCTGGACCTCGAATATTGACCATCATTTTGCTTTGGCCGGCTTTAATAACCTTCTTGAAGTCGAGGGAAACTGGCAGACGGGAATTTGCACTGCCCATCCTAAGGAACACCCGGCAGTCGACTTAAAAGCGACCCTTCACGAAATTTATGAAAAAGACCAGGCTGGTAATTTAACCGAAGGCGATCTACCAACATGCTCGTCTTGTGGAGAACCACTAGCAACCAATCTTCCTGGACCGACCTTTAATATGGATCAAGTACAGGTGAGCGCCTTTGAGAGTTTCATTAGTCGCTACCAAACAAAAAAGATCCTTGTTCTGGAGTTAGGAATCGGTCCCCAGAATCAAATGATCAAGGCGCCAAGCATGCAGCTGGTCGCTGGAAACCAGCAGAGCCGCTATATTACAATCAACAAGGGGCAATTAAATATTCTCGCTGCCATTGCTGATCGCTCAATCGGCTTTTCGTCAACGATCCTAGCAGCATTTGATGCGTTGATTACCGGGAAAGGTGATGTTGCTACTCAGGGGCCTGCTAAATCAGCCCCGCAACTATCACCCGAAGAGAAGAAAAGGCAGCAGAAGGTACTGCAGAGCTTTTATCCTTCATATACCGTCAATAAAGGTTACCAGCCAGGAGAGCTGATTATGTATACGACAATTGACGGTAAGCACCCGTCACATATACACACGGTTCAATATGGGCGGGCACTTATGTACTCGTATGGTGACCCGGTTGACGTTCACTGCTTTACCCAAGACGGTCACTATCATTTGGTTAAGCTGGGTTTGAACAAGGAAAATAATGAGGTTCATGGTTTTTATGTTGAGCCAAATACGTTTATTGCAATGGAAGATGCCAAGGGAGCAACGGGCTTTTCCCAAATCAGGATTACGTTGCCGTCATCGGCGTCAAGTGAGCTGATGATTCCTAGGGTTGAGCAGCTAAAGAAGGTGTTCCCACAACAAAAGGAGCTAATTGAACGTTTGACGGTAAGTGATTAATTCTTGTGCTTATATAAATAGCTGACAATGAATTCGGAGGTTTTCACGCATTCTTTGACATTAGCTTTTAATAGCACTAAACTTTTCAATAGAATATTTGATTAGTTTAGTGAGGCGGTAGTGATGAACCAGCAAGCAGTTGAATATAAGCACCAACTATATAAAGAACTATCAAGAGTCGGGAAAGGATTAAGTAGTGATAAACGGTTGGAAATCCTAGATTTACTATCCCAGTCTCCCAAGGTAGTTGACCGAATTGCCCAAGAAACCGGGATGAGTGTGGCTAACACTTCACGGCACCTTCAAGTACTGAAGGATAGTCGCCTGGTAAGAACCGTTAAAGATGGTAACCATGTTATCTACCAGCTCAGCTCACCGCAAATTAACGAGCTTGTTGCCTTGTTAGTCTCGGTTGGGGAAAATGAATTATCAGAGGTGAAGATGCTTCATGCTAGAGCTAACCGTCAAGAAGGGGTCAGAACCATCACGCTCGGTGAAGCAATTGATGAAGCAAAGCAAGACCTTATCCTGGACGTGCGACCGACTGAAGAGTATCAGGCTGGCCACATTGATGCGGCAATCAATATCCCGCTAGATAGTTTATCGACGAGCTTGTCACGGTTACCAAAGGAAAAAACAATTATTGTATACTGTCGCGGGCGGTTGTGTCCTTATGCCAATTTAGCGACCCAGTTATTAAACCAGCACGGCTTTACGGCCCGGAGTCTAAATTATAGCTGTTACGACTGGAAGAAAACAACTGAACATAAATAAAGCGGTTGAGAGATTTGCTTCTCCCAGCCACTTTTTTATTTGACTATGATTATTACCTTGACTTATAAAAAGTAAGTGTTAATATTTAACTATTCAATCAATTTGTTGAATAGTTTTTTGGAAAGTAGGTGATTAATCGATGAACGTTAATCATTTAGATACTGACGCACCGGGGATAACCCTGTTAGCCTTTGAAAATGACTGGTGCGCGCAATGTTATACCGAACGACCGGTTATTCAAAAGATTGAAGACGAGTATCGCGGACAGTTGACAGTTCAGTCGGTTAATGTCGCCACAGACGCAACGTTAGCTGACAAGTACCGGGTGCAGACCGCGCCTAGTATGGTCTTGATAAAGGATGGTGAAGTGGTGGAAAGGATTCCCCACTTTATCGACCATAACCAGCTAGAAAGCTTTATTCGTTATTACCTATAGAAATAAATATTTTCGTTGGGGGAATAAGTAATGGAAATTAAATATTGGTCAGATATTGCATGCTCGTTTTGCTACATTGGCTCTAACCGGATGAAGCGGGCAATGAAGGAAGTGGGAATTGCCGATGATACTAAATTGGAATTTAAGGCCTTCCAACTTGATCCAACAGCCCCACAGGAAACGACGGATAGTTACATTAACCACTTCACCCGGGGCAACGCTGCCCTTGAGCCCCAGGCCAAAAAGCAGATGGCACAAATTGAGGCAATGGCCCATGGGGATGGCCTGCCGATGCAGATTGAACAAGTCGTTCCCACTAACACACTTGATGCTCACCGGCTGATTAAGTTAGCTAATAGCAAGCACGATTCTGACCTGGCTGAACGGGTTATTAAGCGTTTCTACCAGGTGTACTTCAATGATGGGCAATCGATCGCCGACCACGATGTTTTAACCCGGGCGGCCGTAGCGGTTGGCTTGGATAAAGATGAGGTCGAACAGGTGTTATCATCGGATGATTATCGCCAAGACGTTATCAATGATGAGCAAGAAGCCCAACAGGCTGGGATTCATGCGGCCCCATTCTTTGTCATCAACAATAAGTATGGAATTAGTGGGGCCCAGCCCTATGCGGTTTTTGTAAAAGTCCTAAAACAGGTTCAAGCTGAGGAGGGATAAGCATTGGATAAGGATAAGAAAACAGCTTTTAAGACATTTGGTGACCAAGATACTATCGGCACTTGTGGGCCAGATGGTTGCAATATTGCTGGCCATAATAAACGAACTTTGCAAGATAAGAAAACGGAGGAAAAGAAAAATGGTTAAGAACTTAACTGATCAAAATTTTGAAAAAGAAACTGGTACTGGTGTAACGTTAACCGATTTTTGGGCAACCTGGTGCCCACCGTGCCGGATGCAGGGGCCGGTTGTCGAAGAAATTGCCAAGGAATATGATGGCCGGGTTAAGGTAAATAAAATGGATGTCGATGCTAACCAAGAAACACCGCTAAAGTTTGGTATCATGTCGATCCCGACTTTGATTGTTAAAAAGGACGGCCAAGTGGTTGAAAAGCTGGTTGGCCTTCACAGAAAAGACCAGTTAGAACAGGTCCTGAACCGGTACGCTAATTAAGGTGAGGTGGCAACAATGGAAAAAATTCCCGTAATGAGCAAGCAAGAATTAATGGATCACCTGGGCGATGGGCAGTACGTCCTTGAGTTCATGGCCGAATGGTGTCCTGATTGTAATTTTATAAAGCCTCATCTACCAGAGATTGAGGATGATTTTCCAGAATATAAGTTTCTCCAGGTAGACCGTGACCAAAATTTAGAGTTGTTCAAGGAACTTAATGTTATGGGTATTCCGAGCTTCATTTTTTTTAAGGACGACCAAGAGGCTGGTCGACTGGTGAACAAGGCACGGAAAACCAAGGAAGAAGTAGAGGAGTTCCTTCGTAAGCTCGATTAGTAATTAAAAAAGGTAGGGAAAGTGATGGGACAATTTGTTGGGATTGTAACTTTGGTAACCTTATTGTTTGCGTTGGTTGCTGATGCTCCTAAATAGGGTAATCATATAAATAAAGTGGGAGAGACAAGACTGGCTTGCTAAATCGCATTTTGATGTGCAACTAGCCTTTCGGAATCCCCGGTAAAGTGAAGTAAGTCTTTAAAAGTGTTTCTTACTGCTCATAAAGATTGATACTAGGCTACCTGACTCAGTAAGCGTAAGAAGGCAAACTAGTTACGTATAGTAGCGGGGAAACAGCATTTTAAACTGTAAAATCCTCGACCAATTTGGCCGGGGATTTTTTATTTTGGCTTCGCTTAAAGAGTTTAGCAACTTGGTAAGCCTTCGCCCCTTGTGGCGTCTCTTTTTATACCCCAAAGCAGGTTAATACCTACAAATCGGTGTCAAGACACTTTTCTTTTAATATCGGTGACAATTAATCCACTGGACGACTTCTGAGTAGACATCCCATTTTCGTTGGGGCTCGTCGAAAATATTGTGCATCAAAGAAGAGTAGACATGAAGCTCTTTATCATTGGAAGCAACCATGGCGTAAGCTTCTAATGAATCATGATAATCAATCAAACCGTCTTTTTGTCCCTGTAAAAATAATAGTGGATCCTTAAAGTCAGCTAGGTGTTCCCGGAGGAAGTAAGCTCCCTTAATTTCATTTTGCAAAATTCCGACAGTCAAGTGATGAAGATTAGCAGGATCATTTTGAATTCTATGAACTACTCGTGGGTCACTGTTAAGTCCTGTACTTAACACGTTAGGTAACTGCTTCTTGGGGTCGCCTGTTAAACCCTTACTCCACGTATTTGGTGCTTTAACAATAGAAACTGGATCAGCCACCACGAATCCATCAACCGTTTGCGGGTACTTTATACCGTATAAGAGGACTGTTTCGCCACCCATGCTATGACCAATGACAAATAAGGGGAGATTTGGATAAGCCGTTTGGGTTCTTTTAACCATTACATGTAAATTCTCATAAAGGTCAGTTAAAGAATCCATATATCCCCGTGGCCCTTCTGACTTTCCATGGCCAGGCTGATCATAGCGAAAAGCGTTGCAATCATGCTTAACAAGAAAACTAGCGAAGGGGTCATAACTTTTCGCATATGACGATAACCCATGAACGATAATTACATTTGCCTGTGGAGCTTCAGCTAGGTTAGTGATTGTGTGCAAATGAATACCCGAAGTGGCTGATTCAACCATCCTTTCAGTTTGGTTGCCATAAAAACTCATTGATATACACTTCCTCTTGCGTTAACGAACCGTTGCTCCAAGGACATTCTTGAAGTGTCCCATTGCCCACTTTGCCCCCAGAGTGGAGAAAGTAGCGACTGCCTTTTGGGGGATGACAATTTGATAATCACGGTTATATGCACTAATTGCCGTGTGCAATACACAGATATCGGTACATACTCCACAAATCCAGACTTCGTTAATCCGTCGTTCCCGTAAATAATTATCCAGATTAGTGTTTTGAAAAGCAGAATAGCGGTTTTTATTAAATTTATAGACATGGGAATCAGTCTGATTTTGTTGGAACCATTGGCCAACTTTGCCATACAATTCTTGTCCCTTAGTTCCAATAATGTTGTGAGGTGGGTATAAGCGATGCTCTGGGTTAAAATGATCATCTTTCAAGTGACCATCAGTCGGCAGAATCACGTAATCCTTATTTTTAAGAAACTGGTTAGCTAAACTGATGATTGGTTGCTCTAACGCCTGAGCTGGTTTACCGACGGTTAAAGATCCATTGTCAGCAACAAAGTCATTTGTGTAGTCAATAATTAATAATGCTTTTGTCATTTTAATTCTCCTCAGCAAATTGGGCTTTGGTAATCAATTGTTCTTGGAGATCAGCTAGCTTAGTGGTTAAGTAAACAGGGTACCGGTCAGGGTTGACTAGCCGTTTACTTGCTTCTGGTAATTGAGCGCGCAATTGCCGAGAAGTCTGTTGAATCTTAAAGACATCCGTTTCCACCTTTGCCGGCTGGCCCGCGGTTAAGTAGGTTTTTAATAGTGGTTTGGCAGTAAAGTTGGTTAAGATTTGACTGGCATTAGTGGCAGTAGGATCGGAGTTAACAACCTTGAGCGGTGTCGTGATGGATTCATCAGCCAGGGCGATGACATCGGCAATCGCCTTATTTGGCTGATCATTACTATAAATCCGGTAAACCTGCTTATTACCCGGAATCGTAACCTTTTCCCGGCTATCACTAACCTTAATCGTTGGGATCCATTTGCCATTGACGCTTTCTTCCGCTAATTTGTAGACGCCGCTTAAGACCGGACTAGAAGAACTGGTAATCAAGCGTTCACCAATCCCAAAGTTATCAATTGGTGCTCCTTCGTCCAACAGTGATTTTACAACGTGGGCGTCAAGAGCATTGGAAGCAGTGATTTTAGCCTGTGGGAAGCCCGCTTCATCGAGCATCTGCCGCGCTTTGATGGCAAGCTGGGAAATATCCCCGGAATCGATCCGAATGCCAACTGGTTCATGGCCATTGGCGCGGGCTTGCTTGAAGACGCGAATAGCGTTTGGAACCCCTGACTTAAGGACATCATATGTATCAACCAGTAGGGAAATCTTATTCGGGTAAACTTTTGCCCATGCTTGAAAGGCGCTTAGTTCGTCAGGAAAGCTTTCCACCCAGGCGTGCGCCATTGTTCCCGCTGCTGGAATGTGGAATTGACTAGCTGCTTGCAAGTTTGAAGTACTGGTGCAACCGCCAATCACGGCTGCCCGTGCACCATAAGTGGCCGCGTCTGGTCCTTGCGCACGACGGGCACCAAATTCCATAATTGGCCGTCCTTGAGCAGCATGGTTAATCTGCCATGACTTAGTGGCAATTAGTGATTGGTGGTTAATAATGTTGAGGACGAAAGTTTCTAAGAGTTGTGCCTCAATTAAGGGACCACTGATGGAGATAATTGGTTCTCGTGGAAACACTGGGGTGCCTTCGGGAAGAGCTTGGATAGTACAGCTGTTTTTAATTTTGCTAAGGTAGTCAAGAAAATCAGGGCTAAACTCTTTTAGTGATTTTAAGTATTCAATGTTTTCCTTAGAAAAATGCCAATTAGCAACTTGCTCAACTACTTGCTGGAGACCGGCCGCAATGACAAAGCTGCAATTATCAGGAACCCGCCGGTAGAAAACGTCGAACCGGGCCTGGCGATCATGAGGCAGGGTGGCGTAATAGCCGTTTGCCATTGAGAATTCATAAAGGTCGGTTAACATTTGTAAATCCATATTATCCACACTTTCTTTTAAGTAAAAAGTACTTTAATTATCGCAAGAATAAAAGTATCTTTGACTTTTATTTACGTCTAGTATAGATACTCTTCTTGAAAATGCAAGTTTATAAAATTAACAATTTAGCTTAAACAACTTTGGTGGCCGGCCTGAATGTTGTAATGAGGCGGTGCCGACTTCCTTAAACAGGTGATTATGAGTTTTCTTAAAATTGGAATTATCAATTTTATCGGGGGTGGTTCCTAAGAATGCCGCAAAGACTTCTCGGGCCTGGCGCAGGGTGAAGGAATCACCGAGAATGTGGAGGATGCCCGGTTGGTAATCGAGCTTATTTTTAATCCGGTTGATTGCGGTGTTGATAATTTGAACATGGTCAAACGCAAGATCAGAAGGCGTTGTTAAGACGAATTGCTGCCGATCGTGACTGATCACATACTGGTGCTGATCAGCACTCAGGATAAACCATTGGGCGTCAGTTGCCCCGTAGCCTGGATGCAGCTTGGGCGTCGAGGGCAGATAAGTCATGTAGGCTAATGATAAGACCCGGTTACCAGCAACCCGGTTGGGATCAGTAAAAGTGGCCAATTGTTCAGTTGAACTTATCGGCACCTGGAGGCCGATTTTATCCTCAATCAAGCGAATGCACGCTGCATCAGCACTTTCATGACTACGTAACAAGGTTTCTGGCAAGGCCCACTTTCCCCTTAATGGTTCGTCGGCCCGTTTAATTAATAATAACTGTGGCCGGTGCAGTTCCGTATTAAAGCTCCAAATAACATTCGTGATGGTTACTAAGGGGCGGGCAACAATCTTATTATCCAATCTGGGCTCCTCCTTTCCAGATAATTAGCTACTTCTATTTTAGCATTTACCTTTTGTGCTGTAATGATGCGATACAGTAGAATTTATTAAAGAAGGTGATCTGATGGTTAATCAAGTTCTCAGTGCCCTTGACTAAGAAATTGATCATCCCCGGTGTATACAGCCGAGGAAGTGGACAAATATGTCCAGGGTTATGCCTTTGCTCGGGCCAAGGACCTCTTTCTTAAGAATAGCAATGGTTTTTATTTAGTCGTTATTGATAAAAATAAGCGCCTCGATATGAAGCAGTTACGGCAGATTGTCCATGGGAACCGGCTCAAGTTTGCTTCGGATGCTAATCTAACAAACTACCTGGGTATTTATTCTGGTGCCGTTTCACCAATGAACTTAATCAATAACCAGGATCGCCAAGTTACCGTGATTTTTGATCAAGACATTGTTGACCATCATGATCAGATTGGGTGTCACCCGAACACGAACCAATAAACAGTTATTTTACCTGTTTGGGGTTTATTGAAACTATTAAAGCAGTGGGGCAACCCGGTTGTTAAGGCTCAAGTGTAATGGAAGAGATAGTAGTGGCGGACGATTTTAAGGAAGAACAAAAAGCGTTTTATCGGCCGAGTAAGGACCAGCCCAAAGCGATGTTCCCCCAGTGACTTAATTAGCGGTTTGTGGTATTGGTAATCCAAATGCCGGGGATGGGATGATCCAGGTTACTAAAGTTGGTGATGAGACGTATATCGACCGGTTGATTGCTAAGGATAAACAAACTGACCGTAATGACTAGGGAAAAATCAACTAAAATTACTAGGTAAATGTTAACAAGTAGACTTACCTAGTTTCATCTTAAATGATGACCTGAAACTTGAAAGCTGAAACTTGAAAACTAATAATCACGCCAAAGGCGTGTGGTTATTGGCTTTTTTGGCAAAAAAATAAACGCAAGCTCTCCTGCGTTGTATACTTTAGTCGACCAAAGCCAAGATACAAAGGATGCTGGCGCTCGCCGCCGACGAGCGGGCGCGCGAGGGCGTCTTCCTCGCCTTCCAGTACCCGGTCGAGATCCCGGGCGTGAACAACATGTATTTCCTGCGCGCCGC
>NZ_JBFLGB010000025.1:0-22604 GCF_041859915.1 Limosilactobacillus sp. | reverse complement strand
CCCGACAAAGATCTAGGATCTGGTCATGACCACCGAAGTTCAGTCGCATAACCAAATCTTGCCAAATTCGTGCATGTCCCCTGGTAATTGTGTGCAAGAGAATACCCGTCCATAACGCTAACAGAATAATCCAAATTAGGTCCCAATACTGATGACTAGCAACCGTCCCAATCAACCCAATTAAGGTAACCAGAATGGCTGCAATCACCAACGTTACCACGTTAATCCCATGTAATTTCATTTTTTTGCTTCCTTGTTATTAACTAACTATATCATTTAGCCGCCGAATATCTGCCAATCGTCCTACCACTGTAATCTTATCACCCGCTTGAATAACATCATTGGCCTGGGGCATCTGGTTAACTTGGTCAGCAGTATCCACAATGATAATCACGTTAACATGATACTTATTACGAAAATTTAATTCATCCAAAGTCTTACCAACAAACTTAGGGTTATCAATCACTACTTCGGCTAAAGTGGTCTCCTTGCTTAATTTTACATAATCAACCACGCTCGGGTTAAGCTGTTGAAAGATCAAGCGTTTAGCCAGGTCGTGTTCTGGCCGGACAACCCGGTCAGCACCGACCCGTTCCAGTACTCGAGCATGATTGGCATTCTCCGCCCGACAAGTAACGTCCGGAGCACCAAGATCTTTAGCAATCAGGGTTGCCATAATACTCGCCTCAATGTTTTGGCCAATTGAAATGTAAACATGATCAAAGCTTCCAATATCAAGTTCACGCAAGGCCTCTTCATCCTGGGCATCGGCTACCACAGCGCGCATTACCGAGTTTGCCAATTCATTAATAACTTCCGCATTGATATCGATCGCCAACACTTCTTGTCCGGCTTGAACGAGGGCTTCACAGATGGAGGCCCCAAACTGACCAATGCCGACGACAGCGTAACTTTCTTTTTTAGCCAATTAACACACTCTCCTCTGGATAACGATAACTTTTAGTCTTGGGGCGGGCATTAAAAATGGAAAACATCACCGTGTAAATACCGACCCGACCGATAAACATCAAAATCATGATAATTACTTGACCGATAAAATTAAGCTGGGGAGTAATTCCTAACGAAATCCCGGTAGTACCAAACGCCGCCACAGCCTCAAAGACCACGTAAGACAACGAATCGTGTTTTGGCAAGGCCTGGGTCTCAATCAGCAGGAAAATTGCTATTAAGAGAATAACCAAGGCCACGAAGAGCAAGGTTAATGCTCGGTAGATATTTTCTTGGGTAAAGCGACGGTGGGCAAACTCCATATCTTTTTGACCACGCAAAGTCGCAATGCTCTGAATAGCTAGCAAACCAATAGTAGTGGTTTTAACCCCACCGGCCGTTGAACCAGGTGTGCCACCGATAAACATCAAGATAATCGTAAAACTCAGTCCGGCTGCACTCAATTTATTATACGGAAAGGTAATCAGCCCTGCGGTTCGGGGAGTGATCGCCATAAAGACCGTATTCAATGCACGTTGGGGAGCCGACAACTGACCACTTAACTGACTAAGATTATGCTCGGTCAAAAAATAAACTAGCACGGATAAAAGCATTAAAAAGGCACCGGTACGGAGAGCTAATTGGGTGTGGAGAGACAGGTGATGGTACTGGTGATAGCCGAGAAGATCTTTCCAGACTAAAAAGCCAAAAGAACCGGCGATAATTAAGACAATTAAAACACAAAGTACGTAAGGGTCAGCGGCGTAGTTAGCCATACTATTACCGAAGAGGTCAAAGCCAGCATTGCAAAAGGCCGAAATCGCATGAAAAATGCTATACCAGAGTCCTCGTCGCCATCCATATTCAGGATAGAAAGCAACAAACAAAAAGACACTCCCAATTAATTGGATAATCAGCGACAATTTGATGATCAAATAGACCACGTTCAGCTGTGACAAGTGATCAAGGTTGAGGGCTTCCTGAGTCAAAAGACGAGTCGACATCCGCATCCGGCGCCTGATCATCAGTGACATCATAACAGCAAAGGTCATGAAACCCAAGCCGCCCACTTCCATTAAAAGGGCGATCACCACCTGGCCAAAAAACGACCAATGCTCTGCCGTATTAACCAGGGTCAAACCGGTTACACAGGTGGCACTAGTCGAAGTAAACAGGGCCGTCATGAAACTAGTTTCCAGTCCTGGACGTGTTGCTACCGGTAAGGACAAAAGAGTTGTACCGGCCATAATCATCAGTAAAAACCCTAAAGTCAGAATTTTGGGAAATGAATACTTATGTCCACTAATCTCAATCATAATTTCACCCGCGTTCATTAATTATCATCAATTATAAGCTTTTTTATCCACTTAAGCGATGACAGAGCGGGTTAAAACAAAATTAAGCTGACGAGAAAATCGTCAGCTTAATTGCCGTTTCATTTAATAATTTCTGATAGTTTAGTTGGCTTACCGTAATAAAAGCCCTGTTGAAGACAATGCGGATCCTGACAATAGATAATTCTAGCCGTCGTTGCTGAATTAATGACTTCCACTACCATTTCTAATCGATTAGCCCGGGCAAAACGATCCCATTGTTGAAAGATGCTATTCCAGCCAGCCCGGTGCTGTCGAAACATATATAGGGATAACTTAATTCTTTGAACATCATCACTCACCAATCGAACTAAATTCAACTGGTTTTGCCCAGTCCCCACATCGTCCATCGCCAGTCGGTAGCCAAGCCGATGAAGGCGATGAACTGCTGTCGGCACGGTAACCTCAACCTCATTCTTAGCAACTGGACGTTCGGTTATCTCAATCATTAAGTCATTCCGAAAGCGTACAAATTGTTGTAGAAATTGCCAGGTACTAGCAAAGTTAAACTGAACCGGTTCAATATTAATCCAGTATCCTGGCATCCCCGGACGTTGTTTTTTTAGTGTTGGTAATAACTGACTTGTTTTCCACTGCCAGAAAAGGCGATTCCCTTCTGCAGAGCTAACTAGGTGCTGTAATCGTTGCAATGGCACCTGCCCATCAGCATCACGGATCAACAACTCATATTCTCGCAGTCGACGATGTGACAAATCTCGAAGTGTATAAATTGGCTGAGCAAATAACTGCCAATCAAGTGTTGAATTCAACATCCGCCCACTTCCCATCATTCGCTATTATTACTATTATTCACTTCCATTATAACAAAATTCATGAATTATAATAAAATTAATTAAAATTGGTACAGATCTGAGCACGCCCCTGGCTTTTGGCGCGGTATAATTCCGTGTCAGCCCGCCGCAAAGTCAGGTGAGGATCATCTTCTGAATGGGCAATTCCACACGAAAAACTAATCGTTACCCATTGCCCTCCATCAACTGTAAAACGATGGTGACTAATCCGCTTTTCCATTTCTAACATGGCCTGTTTACATTCATTCGCTGAAATTCGATAGAAAACAACACAAAATTCTTCACCGCCAAATCGGTAGACGGACACCTGACTGCTAAATTTTGCCATTAAATTCTGTAGCAAGAACTCTGCAAAAGCTTTTAAAAGAGTATTACCAGCCAAATGACCATATTGATCATTCACCGCCTTAAAATGGTCAATATCCACTACCCCGAACTTAACCCGACGCTGGGAACCTTCTTCACGCAGCCGTTCGACCAGGTTTGAAAAAGAACGATAGTTTAATAAGCCGGTCAACTTATCATGAGTATTTTGGTACGCAATCTCTGCAGAACGTTTCCGATAAAGCTGGTAAATATAACGTGCCCAAATTGTGATAATAACGAAAATTAAACTCCCACCGAGCAACGGCAAGGGGCCATAAGCAAGGTGCGGCCTTTGCCACACATCCACCCACATATTAGTAATTACCAATACAATGGTATAAAGAAGATGGCTTTGCCACCGGGGATGGTGACAAAGTAAGGCCTCTAAGCCCAATAATATTGTCAATCGCACGATAATGTAAAAAGGCTGTTGGGGATAATTTAAGTTATCAATATATAAAAAACCGTTAAACAGAATTGCGGTAATGATAATACTGCCACAAATATAATCCCAATTGTGGTAATTGCTAATAAACATAATGGAAACTGCCATAGCATAAGGATAGACAAAGGTCCCTAATTCATCATAAGAATAATTAAGAATAACTAATTCCTGTAGGGCAAAGGTCAGTAAAACAATTCCTACCTGGAGCCAATGTTTAATCTGACTATTGTGAAGAACAATATGAACAACATATTGGCTCAGTGCCATACTAGTAATTAAGCTTGGTAAAAGAATTAGCTCGGTTAATAACTTCCCCATGATCAATAATTCCTCCAGTAATCCTTCCAATTAAATTTAGTTCTTATTATTATGAAAGAACAAAAATAAAAAGGCAACCCGCGCTTACCACAACACAGGTTGCCTTTATCGTTTTAATACGAATTTAGTAATTTGAACCACGTCCGGAGGTTGATGTTAATTGGATAAAAAGGATGTGCGATTCATAGCTACTAAATACGCAATTATTTTAAAAATAAATGCAAACCATTCATTTGCAAAAGAAATTATAAGCGTTTAACAAAATATTGTAAAGCGCAAATCTCCATTTTTTATTTACAATTTGATTACGTCCAGATAACAAAATTATTGCTAACAGTTAACTGTCAATTAACACCGACTCAATTACAATATGATTAACAAATCAGCTTTTCTTGTCCAATTGGTTTAGCAATTTTCCCCATATAAAAAACGGACTAAATAAAAATCTACCTTTTTATTATTATGCAGTCCACTGTGGTTAGCATGGAATCCCGTCACCCGAACCTCTTGGTAGGAGCGGGCGCGCTTCTGAACCAGGTAGCGCATTGCGCGGGATGAAATGTTAGCGACTCGGCCATCTGAATGGGAACCATCTTGCAGATCTCCATAAATATTCAAGACCCGAATATATCGCGGAAAGTGATCATGCAGTGGTAAAAGCCCTCGATACTCCGCCGTCTGTCGTGGTAAGGGAAAACCGTCTGAGCGTAAATGCATTTTAGACTGATTATGTGGACCTAATGAACCATTGAAAGCCCCACCGAGTGAAACCACCTTGGCTGTTTGGGGCAAAGTATGATCATTGAGGTTATCCATTAGGTAATAAAGAATGATCAAGGGACCGCTGGAATGACCAACTAAGTTAATTGTCTTGAAATGATACTGGACCTGTAAAGCAACCACAACGTTCTTTAAACAGGCTGCCGTAACGTGGTCATCTTTTTCATGACTATTCTGTAACTCAACTTCAACAAGCGGATGGTGGGGATGAATAGGCAGATGACCGGTAAAATAAACGTGTCCTGTCGGTGTCACATTAGCACGAATAACATTCACCCTGGTGGTAACGCCAGCGTCAATTAGTGCATGAACCATCTTCACCTCGGCATGGTAGTTGCTGGGTAGACCATGGATAAAGATCGTTGGTACGGTAACGTCAGATTGCCGCGGCGAACGCAATGCTGACCAGTTTTGCTGGATGGTTCCCAAAGCAAATGAACTAGCCAATAATAAAGAATATACAATCCAGTGCAAGCGATGACTCATTTTTTAATCATCTCCTTGCCACCAAGCAGGTAGGTTGATGTGGGCCGTTACCGGCTGATGATCAAAGAGGCAAAGGTTAATCTCCCCAACTGCTAGGTAAGCTGCCCGTGGAAGGCGCCAATCTCCTGGTAAGCTGCGTACCTCTGATTCATCTAACAGACGGTGGACGATTAAGTTGCCAAATTGAGACCGCAATCGTGCTGGTAAGTCCAACGGCGATTGAGTCGTCAAGATTAATTTGATGTCTAATTTCCGCCCTTCACGTAAGAGCTGGAAAATTCCGTTATCAGCCAAATCACGACTATCCTTAGGCAGGTAACGGTGAGCTTCATCTAATACTACATTAACCGGAAAACCGGCATTAGCTTGCAGACGATACTTGAGAATCTGTTTAAGTAAAAGTGAAATCAGTAAGCGCTGACTAGCCTCGTAATTTTTTAAAAGTGATAAGTCAATTACTAAGGTCCGATGTTGACTAGCGTGGTGAAGAAACATTTTCAAAATAAAGTTAAGCTCACTCTTCATTGTCCCCGGATGACTATCGGTATCAAAAAGAGCACGGAAAACTGGGCTGGCTAGTCGTTCCTGGAGCATCGTTAATTGTGGCCATTGGCGATTAATGGCTACCCGGTCATATTGCTGGCCAAGAAGATGGTAATCAGCTTGCCCATCCAACCTGGGAATCACAAACTCCGCAATCAACTGGTCGAAAAGATCCGAAAGATGGTAGTCACTCGCCCATGAGCCAAGATGACGCAAAGCCCGTTGGTGATCTTGAATAGGGCGGTTTTGACGCTGATAAATGCCGGAATGCTTAATCACATTTTGTTGTAGGCGCAAATCAGTAATGGCTTGACGTAATTTTTGCAGGAATTCTGGGGTAACTGGCAGTTGCAAGATTCGTAATAAGTGAACGGCTGACAATTTACCAGCTTCAAAATATGCATTATCGCCAAAACGGTAGGTAACCGTGTTAGGAAGTTGCGCGTATTCACCAGTTGGGTCGAGAATAATGGCCGTTTCATTTTGTTGCTGAAGCTGACTCAGTAATGAAAGGGTCGTGGTTGTTTTACCACTACCAGTTTGACCGACAATCAAAAGATGGTGGCTTAATAATTGTTTCATTAACCGGACTTGCTGGCTAGCTGTCATTGTTGTGGAAAATTGAATGGCTGATTGCACAAATTGGTTCCTCCCTTTTTGATTCATTATCAAATAAAATGATTAAATACCGAAAGTGTCCCATAACTATTAGATCTTTACCTAATAGTTATGAAACACTTTAAAGTAATCATACTAGTGTTTTTTCTTTTTTAACATAGCACGATACTGTGCACGAGTCATCATAACTTCATTATTAGCCGGAATCGCAGCTGATTGTTGGCCTGATTGTGCGGATTGAGCTGAAACTATCGAATCTGATAATGAACTTGGTGCCACGCTGTCTTCAGCAGCCGGTGGAATAATTTGAAAGCCGTGATCAGTATTATGATCAACATTAATTGGTCGTGTGTCTGTCACCGTTCTTGGTCCAACATCCATCGTGGCACCACCAGTGATTTTATTCAAAATTGCTAATGTTTGCACAGCCTTGTCATGGTTATCTTGCGTTACTTTCATCAATTTTTGATCAGGATGCGGGTCTTTTTTCATCTGGTCAAGTTGACCTTGTGTACTACGGATAATCGCCTTTGTTGAGGCAATAGTACTCTTCAAGTTTTCATCCATTTTACTATCATCCCTATTTAATGCTTCCTATTAATTATAAACTGCTTTGCTTCAATATTGAATCGCAATTAAATAAAAATGACCCATAGTGGAATTGCTCCATTATGGATCATTTTCTTACTTTAGATTAAAGCCTAAAGTTTAATAGTCCGAACATAATCATTAAATCTTCAATTAATTTTAGTATTCACGTTTCTTAGCAGCCAGGCCAAAGCCAAACATTGCGGCAGCAGCACCCAAGGCAACTACAGCAGCGGTATTTTCGTTACCAGTTTGTGGTAATTCGCTAGCAGCACTGGAGTTGGTGTTAGTAGCGGCTGAACCATTAGCGGTCTTAACAGCCGCAACTGGTTGTACAGCAGCAGTGTTATTAGCACTTGGATCTACGGCTGAACCATTACCAGCAACTGAACCGTTATTAGCGTTAGAAGTGTTGTTGGTAGTAGAACCAGGGGTAGCAGTAGATCCGTTGTTAGCAGTTGAACCAGCATTGGAACTTGGCGTCTCAGAACTTGCACCGGAGCCTGGTGTCTCAGAACCGCCATTGTTTTGGTTCCAGTCAATGCCATTCAATAGATCTTGTGCCTGTTGAAGCAGTTGAGTAGCCTTGGCAGCATTAGCGGCAGCTTCGTTAACTACTTGTTGTGCAGCGTCAACATTAGCATTAGCATCAGTTAAGTTCTTCTGAGCATTCAGAAGATCTTGGTGAGCAGTTTCAACTGCTTCATCAGCCTTAGTCAGAGCATTTTCAGCATCATCGTAAGCCTTTTGAGCAGCAGCTTTCTTAGCTAATGCAGCAGCGGCTTCATTGTCGGCCTTAGTTAGAGCATTTTCAGCATTATCATAAGCAATCTGAGCAGTGCCAAGTGCCTTGTTAGCAGCATCAGCAGCGTTATCAGCAGCAGTCAAGGCATTTTCGGCATCGTCGTAAGCCTTGGTTGCAGTAGTAACATTTTCGTTAGCAGCTACCAAGTTATTATCAGCGGTAGTTTCAGCATTCCGTGCTTCATCAAATGCTTTCTGAGCAGCCTTTTGAGCGGCGGCAGCAGTCTTGTAGTTGTTCCGAGCAACAATTACATCGTGTTGAGCACCCTTCAGACCATTGTTAGCCCAAGTCAAAGTACTTTGTGCGTCAGCTAATTGCTTAGCAGCCATCTTAGCAACAACGTTAGCTTCAGTTGCCTTAGTTTGAGCAGCCTTTTGAGCAGCAACAGCAATCTTATAGTTGTTCCGAGCAACATTTACATCGTGTTGAGCACTCTTCAGGTTAGCCTTAGCAATAGTCAAAACATTTTGTGCATGGTTAGCAGCTTTTTGAGCTAAGAGAACAACATTGTGTTGATGGTTAACAGCATTACTTGCCTTAGTTTCAAGGTTTTGAGCATTGTCCAAAGCAGTTTGTGCCTTTGCCAATGCATTTTGAGCATTATGAAGAGTTGTAGCAGCTTCTTCTTCAGCCTTTTCAGCGTTAGCCAGGTTAGTTTGTGCTTCTGTTACAGAGCCAGCCTTATTAGCATTTTCTTCAGCCGTAGTTTCAGCATTCCGTGCAGCGTCAAAGGCGTCTTGAGCAGCCTTTAGTGCCTGGTCAGCTTGAGATACCTTGGTCGTTGCAGCAGCAACGTTGTTCTTCCAACTTTCAACAGATCCGGCCTGGTTAGCAGCTTCTTCGGCACTAGTTTCAGCATTCCGGGCAGCGTCAAAGGCCTTTTGAGCAGCCTTCAGTGCCTGGTCAGCTTGAGATACCTTAGTCGTTGCAGCAGCAACATTGTTCTTCCAATTCTCAACGGAGCCGGCCTGGTTAGCGGCTTCTTCGGCACTAGTTTCGGCATTCCGGGCAGCATCAAAGGCCTTTTGAGCATTTGCCAGGTTAGTCTTAACAGCATTGAAGTTGTCAAGATCAGTCTTAGCAGTAGCAGTCTTATCTGAGGCAGCGTCCCACTTTGCCTTAGCGTCTTGTTGTGCTTCGTCATTCCATTCAACTGGATTGTTGAGGTAGTTTTGGTAAGCATCATCAAAGGCAGCCTTAGCAGCAGCTTCAGCCTTAACGGCGTTATCGTATGCACTCTGAGCTGCGTTTTGAGCATCCGTCAGAGCTGTCTTAGCAGCAGCAGTCTTGTTTGAAGCGGCGTCCCACTTTGCCTTAGCATCTTGTTGTGCTTCGTCGTTCCATTCAACTGGATTGTTGAGGTAGTTTTGGTAAGCGTCATCAAAGGCAGCCTTAGCAGCAGCTTCAGCCTTAACAGCATTGTCGTATGCAGTTTGAGCAGCGTTAATAGCTTGAACAAATGGGTTGTTGTCATATGCACTTTGAGCCTTATTCAGGTTGTCACCAGCCTTGTTAGCAACGGCTTGGGCATCAGTGTAAGCCTTAGCAGCGCTTTGTGCAGGCCATTTTGGGCTTCTAACAAGTTGTTGTTAGCTTCAGATGCTGCGTCAGAAGCAACGTTAACGGCAGAGCCAGCCTTATTAGCAGCGGCTTGGGCATCAGTGTAAGCCTTGGCAGCGCTTTGTGCGTTTTCCAGGCCGTTTTGAGCTTCTAATAAGTTGTTATTAGCGTCAGATGCTGCGTCGGAAGCAACGTTAACAGCAGAGCCAGCCTTATTAGCGGCACTTTGAGCTGCCGTATATGCACTAGCAGCATTTTGAGCCTGAGTTAAAGCATTCTGAGCATCAGTAACATTGTTAACCGCTGCATCATGAGCAGCAGTTGCATCAGAAACTGCTGCTGAGGCTTGACCATATTCTTGACTTGCCTTAGTAACGGCAGCTTGGGCGTTACTGTAAACTTGTTCATACTTTGCCAAGGTAGCCTTAGCAGTATTCAATGCTGTAGTTGTAGAAGTAACATCCTGCTCTGCTTTAGCAAGTGCAGACTTAGCAGCATTGTAGTTCTTAATAGCAGTTATGTTAGCATCATGAGCAGCAGCTAAGTTGGCATTAGCGGTCTTCAGACCAGCTTCTGCCTTAGCAACAGTCTCATCCGCAGCTTTCTTAGCAGCTAAAGCATTGTTATAAGCAGCTTGAGCCTTTTCCTGTGCGGACTTAGCAGCTTTGTAGTTGTTGATAGCAGTTACGTTAGCATCATGAGCTGCGCTTAACTTAGCATTAGCCTTGTTCAAAGCATCACCAGCAGCGTTAGCAGCAGATTGAGCTTCGTTAGCAGCAACTTGGGCAGCAGACTGAGCAGCCTTAGCTTGACTCAGTTGTTCAGCAGCCTTAGATGCAGCCTTGGATGCGGAATTAGCAGCGGAATTAGCATCAGCAGCCTTTTGCTTAGCAACGGTGTAATCAGAAGCAGCAGAGTTAGCAACTTTAGATGCGGCATCAGCAGCAGATTGAGCAGTCTGGGCAGCACTTGTTGCTTGTGAATATTCAGCAGCAGCAGAGTTAGCAACTAATGAAGCGCTATTAGCAGTACTCTTGGCATCGCTGAAGGCATTAGTAGCGCTAATTACATTGCTAGAAGCACTGTTAGCGTTAGCCTTAGCGTCACTCAGATTCTTAGAAGCTGTAGCGGGTGTTGCTAGTAATGTCCTTAGCTTGGCTAGTCAACTGGTTAGCTTCAGAAACAGCAGCTTTTGGTTCAGTAGTAGTGCTAGAAGCTGGAACCGGATTGTCAGCATCACTCTTAACAGCAGCAGAGTTAGTAGCAATTGCACTGGAAGTAGCAGTGTTGTCACTAGCAACTGCAGAGTTAGCGTCAGAAACAGTAACAGCTGCAGAAGTAGCAGAAGTAGATGCGGATGCCGAAGTAGCAGCACTAGCAATTTGAGTAGTTGTTGGTGCAGCAGATTGTGCATCGGCATGAGCAGTAGTATTGACATTAGCTAATGTCAAGCCTGCTAAAGCAGCAGTAGTAACTAAGCCAGCATATACAATATGCTTCTTAGCTTTGTACATCTTGTACCTCATCATAATTGAAGATTCCTCCTATAATAAACTAAATTTAGTTAACAATAGATTCACCTAAGAACATGATTGCATTCAGGCTATGAACAATAATTTTCTCAGGCTTATTCTTATTGTAAACGTTATATTTGAAATCCACAACCACCAAATTACCGTCATATCAAGCATTTGATAAACGTTACACATCATTAAAGCGTTGGCACGACAAGGCTTTGCGAAAAGTAAAATTTTAAAAAAATGTGAATTTAAAGTTAAAATTTTCTTCTTTTACTGAAAATGTAGTTACTTAGCTGAAAACTAATTTTTACAGATTAGATATGTAAACTTACTACGTATTTACTATATTTTAAGCTGCTAATAAGCTTTAAAAACAAAAAAGAGATTCCATCATTCACGTAAATGAAATCTCATTATTTTATCAACGTATAAACTGGAATTTTAATTAAGCCCGGGACTTGTAACTGGCATCAGTAGTATTGATGATCAGCTTGTCACCAGTCTTGATGAAGGCAGGAACGTTAACTACCAGGCCGGTGTCCATCGTTGCTGGCTTACCACCACCATCAATGGTAGCCCCTTTAATCATTGGTTCAGTGTGGGCAACAGTCATTTCAACCGTGGTTGGCAACTCAATCCCAATGATATTGCCATTAACAAAGTTCAAAGTCAGCTTCATGTTTTCTTCCAGGTAATTCCGGTCGTCACCCAGTTGATCATGGGTTAACGTATATTGGTTATAGTTTTCCAGGTCCATGAAGACGGCTGCGTCCCCTTCATCATACAGGTATTGGGCGTTTCGCTTGTCGACCGTCACTTGGTCAACCTTTTCGGATGGCCGCATCGTGGTGTGAACAATGGCACCAGTCTTGACATTTTGAATGTCCATCTGCATCAAGGTATTACCCTTACCAGGTTTGTGGTGGTTAATCTGCAAAACCTTGAACAACTTGTTGCCACGATTAAAAACCATGCCTTTTTTCAAATCAATTGTTTGAATCATAATCTAAAAACTCCTTCGTATCTTAACTAAGTGCCGTTCGAGTAAAGAACTTTCGATAGCCATCTGCCACCGGCCACCGCGGTCGCACTCTGGACCATTAGATGCGCTATTACTACGCAGCATTCAGCTTCTATTGTATCACATCGTAGCCCCAAATTAGTAGCTATTCACGATACGAAAAGTCGTCTAGCCGTTATTTTCGGCTAGGCGCCTGTTAATTAATTTGCACTGACGAGTCCCGCTAAAACTTGTCGTTTAATCAATAATAAATTTCCTTTTGGATTAGACGATTTAACATTCAAAACCATCGTTTGATACACATAGGCGAACAAAGGCGCTACCAAGCAGCGTAATAGTTGGGGTGCTGTTAAATGTTGGTCAATTTCTGGAAATCTTTTTTGGATCTTAAGAACCTGATTTAAGATGCCGCTTTTCCCCATCATAACAACCGCTACATACTGATGAAGGCCTTGCCCTACCAAAATTTCCTGCAGCAAAATCTTAACCAGGTGTTGGAGGTCAATCAAATGTTTCATCATCATTTCTCTTCCTTATTTAGTGAATAAATACTCACTTTGTCAACTTGAAATTAAAAAGCCCGTTTTACTATTATTGGTAAAGCAGACCATCAATATTAATTAGACTCTTTAAGATAAGCACGTAATGCTTGCGCTGTATAGGTGTCAGTCTGAATGATCTGGGCAGGAGTCCCTTGAAACAGAACCCGGCCACCATAGATCCCGGCATCCGGTCCGACATCAATCAGGTAATCGGCGTGACTGATTACATCCAGGTTATGTTCAATCAGGATTAGTGTATCACCGACACTAACCAGCTGGTCAAAGAGCTTTAACAACCGGGCCGTGTTTTGAGGGTGGAGACCGGCAGTTGGCTCATCAAAGATATAAATTTGTCCCGTTTCATTTAACTGAAAAGCCAATTTTAAGCGCTGTAATTCTCCTCCAGAAAGGGTGCTGAGCGGTTGGTCCAGGCGAAGATACTCCAAGCCAACCCGAGTAAGATTTTCCAAGGGTCGACTAATCTCGTTATCGCCTTGGAAGAAATCAACAGCCTGGTTAACTGACATCCCCAATACCTGGGCGATGTTCTTTCCTTGGTATTTAAAGGAAAGAGCTTTTTGGTTGTAACGTTGGCCATGACACAACTCACAAGTCTGGACAACCGGGTCCATAAAGGCCATGTTGGTAATCGTGACTCCCTTCCCCTTACAAAGAGGACAAGCACCCCTTTTACTGTTATAGGTGAAATACTGGGTTGAAGTGTGATTAGCTTTCGCAAAGCGCTTTCGAATTGGGTTGAGCACCTCCACATAGGTAGCCGGGGTAGAGCGGATATTCCCGGTCAAAGCTGTCTGGGTTAAGTCAATATACTGGCCGCGCAAGTGGTGCTTAAGGGCCGTCACTAAGGAGCTCTTACCCGAACCAGCCACCCCAGTTACAACGGTCATCACACCTTTGGGAAAAGCTGCTGTCACATTTTGTAAATTATTTTGGTGAACATTTTTAAGTCGAATCCACCCTTTTGCCGGCCGGGCTGGTCGCAAGTGGTGAGACTTACGTAACCAGGTCCCCGTCAAAGTCTGGGAAGCTAACAATTGCTGGTAAGTCCCGGTAAAGGTCACTCGACCACCACCAGCACCAGCCGCGGGACCAATCTCGATTACATGGTCAGCAAAGGCGATCATCGCCGGATTATGTTCGACAATCATGATCGTGTTACCCCGTTGCTTAAGCCGCACCAGGGCTCGTTTGATCAGTTCAATGTCATGTGGGTGAAGACCAACACTGGGTTCATCGAAGACATAGAGCATGTCGGTTAAGGCACTGGTTAGGTATTTGGCAATCTTGATTCGCTGGGCTTCCCCACCGGAAAGAGTTCCTGTCGAACGATTTAACGTCAGATAACCGAGGCCAATGTCAATTAATGACTGTAGTTTGGTGGTCAATTCGGTGATAATCTCTTGAGCCAATGGAACTTTAATCGCCTTCAAAAAGTCACGGGCGTGGACGAGATCCATGGCGGTAAACTGGGCAATGTTAATCCCATTGATCTTATTAGTCAGCACCTTGGCGTTCAGCCGAGTCCCATGACATACCGGGCAAGGACGGCGAGTAACCAGTTGACTAATGGCTTTCTTATGGTGCTTGCCCTCGGCACTATAAAGAATCGAACGACGGATGCGCGGTACGATTCCTTCATACAAAGCGGTTTTATGCCATTCTTTCGGTGGATTCTTTAACTTGATCTGTGGTGAATGCATCAGCAGTTCATATTCATGGGGCGTGTAATCCTTAATCGGCTTATCATTGTCGAAGAGCCCACTTTGGGTATAACGCCGCCAGCGCCAGGTATTGACACCAAAGCTAACGAAGGTAATGGCTCCTTCATTCAGTGACTTGTTTTTGTCGAGCAACTGACTTTCGTCAATCTCATCGACGTAGCCTAAGCCCTGGCAGTGGGGACACATCCCTTGGGGTAGGTTAAAGGAAAAACTATTGGAATAGCCGACGAAGGGCTTCCCAATTCGGGAAAAGAGCAAGCGAACCAACGAATAAATGCCCGTGTAAGTGGCGAGGGTCGAACGGGCATTGGAACTGAGTCGTTTTTGTTCAACGACAATTGCCACTGGCAGATTATCGATTTGCTGGACCTCGGGTTGACCATACTTGGGCAAATACTGTTGGGTGAAGCTAGGAAAAGTAGCGTTTAGCTCCCGCCGTGACGCTGCAGCCACCGTATCAAAGACGAGTGAACTTTTCCCCGCTCCCGAAAGGCCAACAAAAACCGTAATTTGATGCTTAGGAATTTTAAGGCTGATGTCCTTGAGATTGTTTTGCCGGGCTCCATGAACGGTAATGTACTCTGTCATCAAATTCCTCCTTTAAAACGCAAAACTCGCCCGGTATCATGCCCGAACGAGTAACATGAAGCAATTACTTTTCAATCTTCTTTGCTTCATTCATGGCCTTCATGATGGAAGGATTCTTAGAGTGACAATCCTTGATCATCTGTAGGTCTTCTGCACTTAATTCAACCGTGTACTTAGTCATTTTTCTCCCCTCGCTTTGCCATAAAGTTACTTTTACTATAGCACGAACTACCGTGTCCGTCGTCCTAAATTTGCTAAATTCTGCTAATGCTCATTGGCAATCCGGGCAAAGTTATCCCGGATATCCTGGTTAATCGTCGGGTGGGCACTTGGCTCCCCATCCCGGGTCTGATCAACCAGAGCCACTGGCTTACCATTATGGAAGCAAAAAAAGTAGGTAATCCGGTTCGGCAACGGCGGTTCGGTTCCATCATAATTATAGATGGCGACGACATTGTATTCATAATCACCCTTGCCGGTCGGTGCCCAACCCATGACACCGGCTTGACCATTGACCTGTTCGCGACTCAGGTCTGCCGGATAAGTAACACCAACTGAAGTCTTCAACTGATTGGTACCATCATACTTTTGATACGACTGATGCATTTTGGGTGCCCAATTATTGATAAAAGTAGTCAACTGTTGATCCTGCTGGTGACTCCACACTGTCTGGTGAGCTACCTGGCTGCTAGACTGTTGACTCGTTGACTGACGACTAGTTGCCTGTCCGTGATCAGCCGACTGCTTGCCCTGACTAGTTTGATTACCACAGGCTGTTAGGACACCTGCTACCAAAATTGTTGCTACTCCCAATAGAATCTTTCGGCCCTTCATTATAATTTTTCCTTCCTTATATTATTGTCAATTCTAGCACTTATTATTTTCGTTGGGCAAGTAAGCCTTCAACTTGGTCTAAGCGTCGTTCAAGCACCTTTAAAGCCGCGGTTAGGTAACTGCTCGTGGTGACATCCACCCCAGCATCCTTCAAAATAGCGGTTGGCTTCTTGGAACCACCTGCTTTCAGAAAATTAAGGTAGGCTTTTCGTGCTCCGGCTTGGCCCTGCCAAACTCGTTCAGACAAGGTTGTCGCAATTGCCCAGGAGGTTGCATATTGGTAAACGTAGTAATTCATGTAGAAATGAGGAACATATGCCCAACCCTGGGTGTCTGTACCAACTAGTTCTACCGTTGGGCCAAAGTATTTCTTAGCCAACCGGTGACTTAACTGGTCAAGATAGTCAGCAGTTAACGTCCGACCCGCTTGTTCTGCTCGATAGGCAGTATCCTCAAACTCAGCAAACTGACATTGTCGGTAAATCGTCCCAATGAAGCCATCAATTGATTGCTCCAAAATGAAGATTTGCAACTGAGGATTATCCTGGTACTTTTTCAATAGGTACTCGGTTAAAATGTTTTCATTGAAGGTTGAGGCCACCTCGGCTAAGAAAATTGGCGCATCGGCATACTCTGATGGTTGATAGTGTTGGCTAAACCAGCTGTGCATGGCGTGGCCGGATTCATGAGCTAAGACAAAGGTGCTGTACAACTTATTGGTCCAATTAAGGAGGATAAATGGATTAGCACGGTAAACGCCAATCTCGTAACCGCCGGAACGCTTACCCTTATTCTCGGCCGCATCAATCCAGCGATGGTCGAATTCCGTTTGCAGGGCTGTTACATAGTCTGGTCCCAACACCCGCATGGCATCTAAGACAATTTTCTTGCCCTCTGCGAAGTTAGTCCGTAACAGGTCTTGACCAGCCAACGGGACATTAACATCATACTGGTAAAGGTGGTCCAATCCCAAAGCCTGCTTCTTAATCTGGTACCACCGGTAAGCGAGATCCAGGTGATCGGTAACCGTCTTGATTAAAGTGTCATAAACCTGTTCATCAATCTGATTAGAAGCTAAAGCCGCCTGACGAGCACTGGTATAGTGACGCAACTTAGCGATAGAATTACGACTATCAATGTAGGAATTCAAAGTGGCAGCAAAGGTATTCCGCAAATCATGGTAGGGCTTTTGATATGCTAAAAAGGCTTCCTTGCGCACCGCACGATTAGTTGATTCAGTGAACTGGCTGCGGTTGCCGTGGGTCAACTGCACCAAGTTACCCTGATCATCGTGAACCCGACCAAAATTCAGGTCGGCATCATTTAAGGTATTGTAAATTGTGTCAGCACTATCAAGACTGCGTCCCAACTGACTCAGTAAGCGCTCCTCACGAGTAGATAGAACGTGACCCTTTTGCAGACGAACCTGGTGAAGGGCAAAGCGAAATTCCGCTAGTCCTGGTACATTCTTAAGCCACTCAGCCAGGTGATCATCGGCAATCTCGATGATCTCAGGATCCATGAAGGAAAGAGCCGTATCGATTTGGATAGCCGCATTTTCTGCCGTTCCAAATAATGCATTTGCTTGGTCATCGGTTGTATCACTGTCCCGTCGCAGGAAAGCGTAAACGTATTCCTTCTCTAGCTCTTCGTCAATTATTTTGGCGGTTTGCAAGGCCTTGAGTAAGGTTTCTCCACTATCTGCCAGGTGTCCCTTGAACTGGCGAAGATCTTGTGCCCGTTTAACAGTCTGCTTTAAGTCGGTCCGCATTGCCTGATCATTTGGGTACAGTAAATTCAAGTCCCAGGTCAGCTCTTTAGGAACCTCATTGCGACTCGGTAAATTTTTTGCTTTTGTCATTGTTTTCTCCTTTTTTCAATACAATTCAAGCTTGAGCAGTTTGCCGTAGCGTCTTTTCCTGAGTTGGGGTCTGCTTTTTAGCTTCGTAATCCTTCTGGTAATCAATTAGTTCCTTAATATCATGACATTTAGCCAAGGCAGCCTGATATTGTTGATGAATGTCGGGATCTACCCGTTCACCTTCCGCCGTCTTAGTCATGTGGACTTCTTCGGTTCCAGCTTCCAAGGCCGTCTTGAAATACCACATCTTATAATGCAAGAAGTCTAGTTGATCCTGAAGTACCTTAATCTTTTTGACTACCGACTGTTCCTCCTGGTCAAGTAAATCATACCGTTCCTCCAGGGTGATATCACCGGCCATGCAGAGATCAATGAAATGCCGAATTTCACCAATTTTCATCCCGCACTTCTTCATGCATTCAATTACCTGAAGAAAATTCAGATCGTTGTCTTTAAAACTACGCCGCCCCGCTGCATCACGATCGACAAACGGTAGCAGGCCTTTCCGATCATAGAAGCGCAGGGTTGAAGTGGGAATATCCATTTTCTTAGCAACTTCACCAATTGAATAACGCATCAAAATTTCTCCCTTCACAGTAGTTGACTTAAACCATGGTTTAACTTGTAGTATAGCAGATGAAGAATAAGAATAAATGGTTTTGATACGAAAAGGAGTTATTATGATGAGTAAAACATGGTTAGTTACTGGTACCCACACCGGTTTTGGTAAGCAATTAGCACTTCAATTAGCACAACGTGACGACGTCAACTTGGTTGCTACTTCTCGTAAAGCGGGTCAACTGGATTATCTCAACCAGTATGATCATGGCCAGATTGCCAAGGTCATTCTGGATGTCACTAAGCACGATGAAGTAATCAACGCTGTCAAGACTGCTAACGACAAATTTGGCGGAATTGATGTTCTGGTTAATAACGCCGGCCTCGGTTATTTTGGTACCTTCGAAGAATCCAATCTCGATGATGCAAAGTACATGTTTGATGTTAACGTTTGGGGCTTAGTTGACATGACTCGGCAAACTTTACCAATCATGCGGAAGCAACGGTCCGGCGTGATTGTTAACTTCTCCTCCATCGGTGGCCTTTATTCCTTCCCTACCCTGGCCTTCTACCATGGTACCAAGTATGCGGTTGAAGGAATCACGGGCTCGATTGAAGAAGAAGTCAAGGGTCTTGGCATCAAGACAATGTTGGTTGAACCAAGTGGCTTCCGAACCGATTGGGCAGGTCGCTCTTCACATAAGACCATGCCGACCCATGATGACTACCAACAGTTTGCCAAATTCATCCAGGATAACGCTAATGGCGCCCACCACGAACCTGGTGATCCTGCTAAGGCTGCTGCAATTATCATCGATCAAGTAATGAACCATGAAGATCAACTGCCAGAACACCTGCCACTGGGCAAGATTTCATCTGACCTGGCAATTGACAAGTACACTAAGTTGCTTCAACAGTTCAAAGATCTACGGAAGATCTCATTATCCGCTGACTCACCCGAAAAGCAATAATTGATGGTAAAGGGGGTATTTTAATGGCAAAAAGTGAATTACAGAAACTAGAAGACGGTGAATGGTATAAGGTTAATGATCCCGAAGTAGCCAGTCGGAAGGTTAACTCTGCGGCTCTCTGCCAGGAGTTCAATGCCATTCCCGAAAACGAACCTGAGAAGCAAGAGGCCAAAGCCCGAGAAATTTTCGGTTCCGCAGGCAAAAACCTGGTTGTTCACAGTCGGCTAAACGTTGATTACGGTAAAAATATTCACGTGGGAGACAACTTCCTGGCAAACTATAACTTGACCGTGTTGGATATTGCGCCGGTCAATATCGGTGACAACGTCTGGATCGGTCCTAATACTGATATTTACACCGTCAACCACCCGCTGACCGCTGCGGGACGGCACCAGCGGCTCGGCATCGGCAAGCCGGTTAACATTGGTAACGATGTTTGGATCGGTGGCAAGGTCACGATTTGCCCAGGGGTCACGATTGGCAACGGTGCTGTCATTGCGGCTGGAGCCGTGGTTACCAAGGATATTCCAGCTAATGTTGTCGCCGGTGGTGTCCCTGCCAAGGTAATTAAAAAGATCGACCAAAAGTAAAATTTAATTTAGTCTAAAGCTAAAGCGACTGATAGGAAATTTTCCTTCCTACCAGTCGCTTTATTTATTGTCTATTTCAAAAAATCAGGGTCAAGGTATTCAGAATGTGGATAATGATAGAAGCCCTGACCATCATCCTTGCCGGCATGACAAGCATCGATCATTGCTTTCATTTTTTGCATCGTCAGCTTAGAAGCTGGATCATCATGCGTCTTTAAGTGCTCAAGGCCAATGTAATGTTCTTAAGCCAATGATATCCATCGTAGCCATTGGGCCCAGCTTCGCACCAATACTTATTTTAAAATGAAATGGAAGATGGCCCTTTGCCTGATAAGGGCCATCTTTCACTTAAAATATATTTATACTGTAGGAGATGCTAATTTTATGAACTTAATTTAATCAAAACAAATTTTAACCTCGTAACATACAGTCACCGCCATCAATTTCAATCAGTGAACCATTAACATAGCTTGCCTCATCACTTACCAAAAAGGCAACATAATTTGCAATATCAATTGGCTTTCCAGGTCGCCCTGAAATTGGAATTCTTTTGGCCATCATCTTAAAATGCTTTTCTTTTTGTTGATCAGTTAAAGAGCTCAGAAATTCTTTATACATATGTGTCATAGCAACCGGTAAAATACTATTAGCACGAATATGATACTTTTGTGCCCACTCACGGGCAATTGTTCGCGTCCATGTCATAACAGCGGCTTTAGTACCACCATAAATACCGTCAGGGCTTGTAAAGGCATCCATTGAGCCAAAGTTTAAAATACAACCTCCTTGAGGATTATTCTTCTTCATTTCTTGACAGACAGCTTGATTGACGAAAACAGTGCCTTCAATATTTACTTTTAAGATACGATCCATATCGGCTGGTTGCCAATCTTCAGGTGATGGTGTTATATGAATAGCCGCCGCATTAACTAAAGTGTCTATTCCTCCCATATCTTGACTAATTTGTTGAATTGTTTGGGTAATTTTCCCCTTATCACTAACATCCCCTTGGTAAAAACTCATATTAGGAAGGGAATTAGCCAATTCTTCACCATCTTCAGTTTTATAATCTATTCCAGCAATTTTCGCCCCTTTGGAAGCTAACAATTTACAACATTCATAACCAATGCCATCTTTTGATATACCAGTAACTACAATTCTTTTACCTGTTAGATCCATTTTAGAGTCCTCCTATTATTATTTTGATTTAGCTAATTTCCTAACATCACTTAAAGTTTTGGTCGAAGTAATGAAAAGTGTAATAATTAGTAACAAGACAAAGCAAAGTCCACCAATTAGAAATGCAAGATTAAAATTACCATTTAATTTGTCTAAATAACTGGCTAAGGGACCACCAATCATCGCCCCAATACCAATAGCTACACCAACCCAACCTAATAAAGGTGCACTAGTTTCAGGGCCAAAAATTTTAGGCAGGGTTAATGGGCCATACATATAGCAACACTGATTTGCACTAATTAAAACCGCAAATATAAAGCACCCTACTGTCCCAGAAAGTAAAGGATATAAAAACATATCAAGAGCAACTAAAGAACAATAAATAGCTAAAGTAATATGAACTCCAATATGGTCACTCAACCAACCCACTAAAGTTACAGAGATCATAGACGCAATAGCAACTATTGAAACAAAATTGGCTGCTTCTAAATAACTTAGTCCTTTTTCCTGAAAAATGGTCATTGAATTATTAAAGTACATGGTTGTTGCTACAGTAGCTAAAGTTAGGCCAATGAAAACGGCAACAAATACTTTTGATTTTGCCATTACAGGTAGACTAAGACTTAATTCTTTTATCTTTTCTTGGCTTTTCTTTTTCGTTTTACCAAAGTTAATAGGAGATTCACCATATTTAGACGGCAATTGGTAAATCAAAAATAGACTTGTCAAAATTACAATTGCTGGTATAACTGTTGCCAAATAAATTGCAATTTTTTGATAACCATATTGAACAATTAAACGTGCAGCTATTGGGTTAGCAAAAACAGTAAATAAATTTGAAATCATCGTACTAATTCCAAGAACGGTCCCTGCGCCTTGGTTAAACCATCCACTAACCATAACATTTAATAAAGTTTGTCCACATGCACCATATAATGTTCCAAAAATTAAACCGCCAATCCACATCAGGTAAATACTTTTGGAAAATGCAATCGTGCAATAAATTGCAGATGCGCCAAAGGCACCAATGATACAAAGAATTTTTGGATTATATTTCTTAAACATCTCACCCAAAAACAAATTGCTAATAATCATTCCTAATCCACACATGGTTAGGACAATTTGAAACTGGGTCAAGGAAGCACCAATTGCTTTACATACAGGACTAATAAAAATGACAATTAAAGCATAAATAATTGCATTTAGACTAAAAGAAATAGTTGAACCAATGGCAGTTGAAAATGCTTTATATCGGCTACTAGTACTCATCTTTAATTTCCCCCTTTCACCAATCATATTAAAATGAAAATGGTTACATTTGACAGTTACAAAATATAGGGAATAATAAAATAAGTTACAAATAGCTTGTTATGTAACAGAAGGGCCTGACAATTTTGATTCATCGAAAAACAATGTCTGATATACTTTTTCTATCATTAAAAGATCTTTTACTTACCCACTCGTTTTCTGAAATAACGGTTCAAAATATTGTTGACAATTGTGAAGTTTCTCGGACTACCTTTTATCGATGTTTTAAAGATAAATATGAACTAGCC